>CAXTNB010000232.1:0-2864 GCA_964245385.1 uncultured Acetobacteraceae bacterium
GGCCCAGCCTGTCGATCAGCGCGGCGGTGTCCACCACCGCGTCCGGGCCGGGATCGGGTGCGCCGAGCTTGCGGTCGCCGAGCAGGGTCGGCAGCGCGTCGGGCGGGAACCGCGGGCCGTCGCCCTCGCGGGCGACCAGCACCCGGTTGCGCCATCCCCCCACGAACGGCGCCGGCCTGACGAGACCGGAGGCCGCGAGCCGCCGGACGATCGGCAGCAGGCTGATCAGGATGTCGTCACGCTCGCCGCGGACCAGCTGCGCCGCCATCAGCGGACCCGGCGCGCAGAGCACGCGGATCGGCACGCCGGTGCGGTCGCGGAACAGGGCGCCGATGCGCCGCACCGGCTCGCGCAGGGGGGGATCGCAGAACACGACGACGTCCGGCGCATCCACGAAGTTCGCCAGCGCCCTGGTCGCGGAAGCGCCCAGCAGGGGCGCCGAGACCAGTGCCGCGACCGAGGCGGTGCGGCCCAGGCGCAGCGCCTCGCGTCTCAGCATCGGCGATGCCCCGCGACCGCCGGTGTCACGCCGGGTTGCCGGCCGGCGACGCGTCGCCGGGCTGCGTCCGGTCGACGAAGAGGACCGCGAGCAGCGCCGCCAGCGCCACGGCGATGAAGGAGAACAGCTGGTGCGGGCCGCCGCGCATCAGCTGCCCGGCGATCAGCGGGCCGGCGACGGTGCCGAGCCCGAACACCAGCAGCAGCTCGCTCACGGTCTGCGAGCCCGGCTGCTCCGGCAGCCCCGCCGAGGCGATGCCGACGCACAGACCGTAGATCGGGTACTGGGCGAAGCCGAAGGCGCCCAGCATGACGATCACCGCCGGCGGCGGCAGGTCGGGCAGCAGGATCAGCGGCAGGCACAGCGCGAGCCCGACCAGGGCCAGCAGCCCCAGCAGCCGGCGCCGGTCGACCCGGACCGCCAGCATGCCGACCGGGGCGTAGGCCAGCGCGCCGCCGACCGAGTTCGCGGCCAGCATCAGCGTGTCGTCGCGCATGTCCAGGCCGGACATCATGCCGAACACCGGACCGAGCCCGCCGAGCGCGCCGGTGATCAGGCCGGCCACCAGGCAACCGACCGCAGCCACCGGGGCCGCGCGCAGCAGCCGGCCCAGGCGCGGCCGGAACGGCGGCGGCAGCGGCGGACGCGGTGCCCGGCCGAGCGCGATCGGCAGCACCGACAGGAAGATCGCGGCCGCGGTCAGCACGAACGGGATGCGCCCGAGCGGCACCAGGTTCAGGCTCAGCGTGCCGAACAGCGAGGCGAGCAGGGTGACGATCATGTAGCTGGCGAAGGCGACGCCGCTGCCGGCCTGCTCCACCAGCCAACCTTCCACGATCGCCGACAGGCCGCCGTAGCAGAACCCGATGACCACCCTGAGCGCGATCCAGGCGGCGTCGCCGGGCAGCGCCGCCAGCAGCAGGGCGCAGCCCGCTGACACCGTCGCCAGCACCGCGAAGCCGCCGACGTGGCCGAGACGGCTCAGCAGCTGGCCGACGCAGAGGCAGGCGAGCACGAAGCCGGCCGACCAGCCGGCGGAGAACAGGCCGATCGCCGTCATCCCCGCGCCGCGCTCGTGGCCGAGGATCGGCAGCAGCACGCCCTGCAGGTTGGTGCCGAACACCAGCAGGCAGACGCCCAGCAGCAGGACCGCCAGCGAGGCCACGCTCGTGTTGTGGTGGGCGGCGGTCATCACTCGGCGTCTCCGGACGGGTGATGCTGCCGCAGGAGGCGGCGTCCGGGAACCGCGATCTCGCTCGGCCGGGCCGAAGCGGCAGGACGGCTTGGTCACGGGGTCGAGGCAGAGGGTGTCTCCGGCTGCTGGACGCGATCGTCGTATCCGCTCACGATAGCGCAAGGCGCCGGCGCCGTGGTCGCCTTCTCGGGCGCTGCAGGCTCACGGTGCCGCCGGCGTGCTGCGATCCGCGGCCCGCACCGCTTCGCGCGACGCGCTGCATCGATCCGCGCGGTCGCGGCGAACAGGGTGAGGGGCGCGGCAGGATCCGGCCTCGCGAGGAGGGCTCGGCCGAGATGGAGACAGGGCTTCGGCGATCCGTCTGTTCGCCCGCGACCTGGTACCGGACGCTGCTCGGCGGCGCCTCGGGCGGGTCGCGCGCGGACGTGCCGGTCCGGCACTTCGTCGCGGTGCCGGGCGCGTTCGATCAGCCGCCGCTCGATGCGCACGTGGTGGCGCTGCATCTGGGGGGTGCCAAGCGGGTGCACCGGACGCAGGGCGCCCGCCGCTGGGTGCAGGACGTGACGCTCGGCTCGATGACGCTGATGCCGGCCTACCAGGGCAATCGCTGGCATACCGAGGGGCCGATCGACTTCGCCCACCTGAGCCTCAGCGTCGGCACGGCGGAGCAGATCGTCGTCGAGGAGTTCGATCGCGAGCCCGCCACGCACCGGCTGCACGAGACGATCGGCGCCGAGGATCCGCTGCTCGAGCAGGTGTTCCGGGCGATCCTCGCCCTGACCGAGCGCCAGAGCTTCGGCCGGCTGCAGATGGACGCGCTGCTGACCGTGTTCGCGGTCTCGCTGCTGGAGCGGCACTCCACCGCCGGGCCGCGCGCCACCGCTCCGGGCGCCGCCGGTGCCGCGCCGGGTCCGCGACGGCGCGGCGGCCTCGCCGGCTGGCAGCTGCGGCGCGTGATCGACTACATGAACGGACACCTGGGCGACGACATGACGCTCGGCGCACTCGCCGCGCTGACCGGGCTGAGCCGGGCGCACTTCTTCCGCGCCTTCCGGCAGAGCCTGGGCCGCAGCCCGGGCCAGTTCCTGGCCGAGACGCGGATGCAGCACGCCAGGATGCTGCTCGAGACCACGGCGCTGCATCCCGAGGAGATCGCGGGCGCCGTCGGCT
>CAXTNB010000232.1:2874-4944 GCA_964245385.1 uncultured Acetobacteraceae bacterium
GCGCGGCACTTCGTCTCCGCCTTCGCCCGGCGCTTCGGCACCTCGCCGCGGCTGTTCCGGATCAGCCGCCGGTAGCGCCGTCCGCGACCAGCGCGTGCTCCAGCGCCCGCAGGCCGGCCTCGAAGCCGAGCCCGCCGAAGCCGATGCGGAACCGGTCGTGCGGCAGCTCCAGCAGATCCGAGCGGAACACGCGCGACGGCAGCAGCAGCACGCTCGCGGTGCGGGCCATGCGCTCGACGAACCGCCCGACCCCTTCGCCGCCCTTGTAGCGCGGGTAGCACACCACGCCGCCCTGCGGCGGAGCCGCAGGAAGGCCTCGAGCCGCAGCAGGTTGGCGCCGGCGATGGCGAGGTTGCGGCCGAGCAGGATCGCGGACGCCTTGAGCGCGATGCAGGCCAGCACCTCGCTCGGCCCGGCGCCGCAGGTCGAGAGATACTGACGCATCGTGGTCAGCCGGCCGATCAGCCCGGGATCGCGGCAGGCGATCCAGCCGATGCGCAGGCCGGGGAGCCCGTAGGCCTTGGACAGCGCGCCGATCGAGACGCCGCGCTCGTAGGCGTCGGCCGCCGCCGGCAGCCGGCGCGCTGGGTCGCGCTCGGTGAAGCGGTAGACCTCGTCGCTGAGCAGCCAGATGCCGCGACGGCGGCACAGCGCCACCAGGGCGTCGAACCGGTCCGGCTCGAGCTGGCGGCCGGTCGGGTTGTTGGGAAAGCTGATCGCCAGCAGCCGGGTGTTGGGCCGGAGTGCCGCAGCGACGGCGTCCAGGTCGAGCGACCAGCCCTGGTCCGCGTCGAGTGCGACGCCGGAGACGGCGCACAGCCCGAGCGTCAGCGTCTCCACCGACTGGTAGCCCGGCAGCACGATGACGGCGTGATCGCCCGGCGACAGCAGGGCGTGCAGCACCGCGTAGAGCGCCTCCTGGGCGCCGGCGAAGCAGACCAGGTCGTGCGCGCCGATCGAGCCGTACTGCCCCGCCACCGCCTGGCGCAGCCAGGCGGCACCGAGCGGATGGGTGTAGCCCAGCGTGGTGCCGGCCCAGCGCGCCGCGTCCTCGGCGTCGGCGAGGGCGAGCAGGTCGGCGAGCGCCACCGTCTCGCATTCCGACGCGCTGAGATGATGTTCGGTGGCGGCGTGCCAGCGCGAGAGGTGGGTCGCGAGCTCGAGGTCGCGCACGGGGTAGAGCGGTCCGGACGCGCCGTGCAGGTCGGGCTCCATGTCGGTCATCGTCCTGGCTCGCCTCGGTGGATGCGGTGAGAGCGCCCGATCCAGCGAGCCGGGCGCGAGACAGGCCCCGCCGCAGTAACATGGCGACGCGGCGAGCGGCGAGTCCTCGTCTCCTCATCCTCTCCTGCCGGACCGTGCATCCGCGCTTCTGTTGCCGCCGGGTGGTGCGATACGATGCGGCGACATCTCCGGAGCGCTCGATGCCCGCAGCCCTGAGCAGCCGCCTGTCCGAACGACTGACCTCGCCGCGCCTGCAGGGCATCGTGCGCCGCAGGCTGGCGGAGCTGTGCGCGGCGGGGCTGGCGCTGGCCGCGGTGGCGACGCTGGCGGCGCTGTCCTCCTACGATCCGCACGATCCCTCGCTCGACACCGCCAGCGTCGCCGCCGCCCGCAACCTCGCCGGACCGCCGGGTGCCGTGGTCGCCGACCTGCTGCTGCAGGGCTTCGGCCTCGCCGGCCTGCTGCCGCCGCTGGCGATGCTCGGCTGGGCGTGGCGGATCGGCTCGCATCGCGGGCTCGGCAGCCTGACGCTGCGGCTGATTGCGCTGCTCTGCGCCCTGCCCGCCGCCGCCGCCAGCTTCGCCGGCATACCGCTGCTGATGCACCTGCACGACCGGTCCTGGCCGGCGCCGGCCGGCCTGGGCGGCGCCATCGGCCAGGGGCTGTCGCACCTGGCGCTGCAGGCCGGCCAGGAGATGATCGGCAGCGCCGGCGGCGCGGTGGTGTGGACCCTGTTGGCGGCGCTGGCGCTGGTGCTGGCACCGCTGTCGCTGGCGCTGTCTGCCGGCGAATGGCGCGCGGCGGGACGCCGCGCCCGCGGCGGCGCGAGGGGAGGCATGCAGTGGG
>CAXTNB010000233.1:0-1231 GCA_964245385.1 uncultured Acetobacteraceae bacterium
ATGACCGTCTGCCGCGCCGTCCGTGCCCCCATGCTGGCGATGCTGCTGGCGATGCCGCTGCTGGCGGCCTCGGCCCTGGGCGCCGCCGCCGAGGCGCCGCGCGACCGGGTCGCGGTGCTGGCGCGCGGCCTCAACATCGCGCACTGGCTGCGCTTCCCTCCCGGCAACGACGATGCGCGGCTGCGCGACTACCTCGACGACGGCGCCGTCGCCGCGCTGAAGCGGGCCGGCTTCACCTACCTGCGGGTGCCGGTGGGGCTCGAGGTGGTGATGCGCGGCCACCATGTCGCCCCGGACAAGCTCAGGGTGGTGCTCGCGGTCGTCCGGCGCGTGCAGCGGGCCGGCCTCGGGGTCATGCTCGATCCGCATCCCCAGGACATGGCGCACTGGGACTTCGGCAAGGACGAGGAGGCACGGCAGGTCCTGCTCGGCTTCTGGCGGGACATGGCGCCGGCGCTGCGCGGCTTCCCGGTCGGCCTGACCTTCCCCGAGCTGGTCAACGAGCCGACCGACGATCCGGCCGGCTGGGACCGGCTGCAGTCGCAGCTGCTGCAGGTGATCCGCGCGGCACTGCCGCAGGAGACGGTGGTGCTGACCGGCACCAACTGGAGCAGCCTCGACGGGCTGCTCAAGGTGCAGCCGGTCGCCGACGCGAACGTGGTCTACACCTTCCACACCTACGAGCCGACGCTGCTGACCCTGCTCGCCTTCTGGGACCACGGGGTCGATCACGACCAGCTCGCCGCGGCGATGCCGTTCCCGGTTTCGCCGCCCGCCTGCCAGCGCGCGCTCGCCCGGGTGACCCAGGCGCATACCCGCGCCGTGGTGCAGTACTGGTGTTCGGAGCCGCACGACGACGCCACGGTGGCGGCCTACCTGCGACGCGCGACCGACTGGGGGCGGCAGCACGGCGTCTCCGTCATCATGGGCGAGTTCGGTGCCGCGAGCGCGCTCAACCGTCCCGCCCGCGACGCCTACCTGGCGTCGATGCGGCGCGCCGCCGAGGCGCTGCATCTGCCCTGGGCGCTGTGGGCACTCGAGGACCAGATGGGCTTCGAGCATCCCTTCGACGGCCCCGGCGGACGCCTGGCGCTGGCGCCGGACGTGACGCGGGATCTCGACCTCGAGCGCTGACGCGACGGCCGGCCTGCACGGCATCTAGGCGCGGCGGCTCCCCGAGCGGGCGCTTGGCGGCAGCGACGCGGCCACCACTGCCGGCGTCGACATGACT
>CAXTNB010000233.1:1331-4939 GCA_964245385.1 uncultured Acetobacteraceae bacterium
CGAGCGGGCGCTTGGCGGCAGCGACGCGGCCACCACTGCCGGCGTCGACATGACTCCTGTCGTCGCCTTCGGCAGACCTGCTGTCGCCCGTCTCGGGCGACGCCCGCCAGTGCCGCAACGGTGGGGGGCGCGGACCTCGGGCGAGCCGGCAGCTCGACGAGACCTGAAGGTTCGCGGTCGCTGGGCCCGTCGCGGGCACTCGACCGGAACGGCGAGTTGATCGACGCCATGCACAGCGGGCAGCGCCGTGCCCTGGCAGCAGATCCGACGGAGCCGCCTGTTCGGTCGACGCTGCGCGTCAGGCAGCCTGCCGAGCAGGTGCAGTGCGTCGGCGTGGCGCGGATCATCGACCCAGATCCCGGCAGGCCGAGGATCGAAACGAGCAAGGCCGCCTCCAAGTTTTTAGTTATGACCCCGTTATTATTCCGTTTAACGTTTCGGTAACGTATGTTATCGGGAGCGCAAGCACCAAAACACCGAGGAAACTTTCATGGCTTCGTCGTCCCCCACGATCACCCCGCAGGCTCCTGGCACGGTCGAGCGGAACCAGACCACGGTCCTGGCCGTCGTGACCCCCGCGGTGATCGGCGATGCGTTGAGCGTCACGCCGAACACCGACCTCATCGGCACGCTTTCACTTCAGTCCGAGCCGGACGGCACCGAGGACCTGATCTATACCGCGCCGTCGATCATCGAAGGCAGCGAAAGCTATTCGTTCGGCTACACGGTCACCGACTCCACCGCCGGAAATGCCAGCTCCGCCGGCGCGGCGAGCGTCACCTTGGACGCGGGACCGTCCGTGACCACGACCAATCCCGGCCCGGTGGAGGCTGGCCAGGAGCGACAGATCGGCACGGTCACGCCGGGCCTGCCCGGCGACGTGCTGACGCTGAACCAGGAAGACGGACCGGGAACGGTCTCGCTGGGGCCGGTGCAGAATGGCGTGCAGGCGATCAACTATACCGCGCCGGCGGGCGTGCCCGAGAGCGGACCGGTCACGGTCGATTACAGCATCACCGACGAGCTGGGCGGCGTCGTCACCCAGAGCGAGACCATCAGCCTCGATCGCGGGCCGAAGATCAGCGCGGCGCCGCAGCCCGAGCGTGAGCAGGGCCAGACCGAGACGATCGGATACGCCACGCCCGGCGTCGCAGGCGACACGCTCACCATCGCGCAGACCTCGGGCCAGTACGGCACGGTGGCGCTCGGGCAGCAGCAGAGTGGCCAGCCGGTGCCGATCCTCTACACCGCGCCCGCGCACGTGATCGCCAGCGGCCTCGACAACCTGACCTACACCATCACCGACAGCAACGGCGGCGTCGCGTACGGCTCCGCCGGCGTGCCGCTGGACGTGGGGCCGAGCATCGCCGCCGTGCCGCCGCAGATCATCGAGCAGGGCCAGACGACCCAAATCGGCACCGTGACTCCGGGCGCTCCGGGGGACGTGCTGACGCTGACGCAGGCCTTCGGCTCGGAGGGCACACTTTCGCTCGCCCCGGAGGGCGACGGTGCGGATGCGGTGATCTACACCGCGCCGCAGACCGTGATCCAAAGCTTCACCGACACTCTCGCCTACACGGTTGCCGATCAGAACCAGGACGTGGTGGCGCATGGGACCGGCTCCGTCACGGTCGATGGCGGCCCGCAGGTCAGCCCCGGCACGCCGGGCACGCTCGAGCAGAGCCAGACCACCGTGCTGGGCACGGTCTCTCCCGGCGAGACCGGCGACGTGCTGAGCGTGAGCCAGGACGCCGGCGCGCTCGGCACGGTCACGCTCGGCGCGGTCAACGACGGTTCGCAGCAGATCATCTACACGGCGCCCGCGACCGTCTCCGCCAGCGCCGCCGACACGGTCACCTACCATGTCGTCGACCAGCACGACGACACCACCGCGACGCGGACCGCGACCGTGCAGCTCGACGACGGACCGCAGCTCGCCGCCGCCACGCCGGGCGTGGTGGAGAAGAGCCAGACCACCGTGCTGGGAGTCGTGACACCCGGGTTGGCAGGCGACACCCTGAGCGTGAGCCAGGCTCCCGGCGCGCTCGGTGCGGTGACGCTCGAGGCGGACACCGACGTCGGCGCCCCCGTCGGCGCCGAGAAGCTGGTCTACACCGCGCCCGCGACGATCTCCGCCAGCGCCACCGACGCGATCACCTACACCCTGACCGACCAGCATGACGGCGTGAACCAGCAGCCCGGCGCCTCGGTGACCCAGAGCGTATCCGTGCAGCTCGATGCGGGTCCCTCGATCGCGACCGCGACCCCGGCCACCGTCGAGCAGACCCAGACGACCGTGCTCGGCACGGTGACGCCCGGCCTGACCGGCGACACCCTGAGCCTGACGCAGACGGGGGGATCGCTCGGAACGGTCACCCTCGGCCCGGTCGGACCAGGCGGCACGCAGCAGATCATCTACACCGCGCCGGCGAGCGTCCCGTCCAGCACCGCGGACACGGTCGGCTACACGATCACGGACCAGCACGACGACGTGGTGGCGAGCCAGTCCGCCACCGTCACCCTCGATGCCGGTCCCGCGCTGGTGACCGCGACGCCGGGTGCGGTGGAGCAGGGCCAGACCACGATCCTCGGCACCGTGACCCCCGGCGAGACCGGCGACACGCTGACCCTGACGCAGGGCACGGGCGGCGTCGGCACCGTGACCCTCGGGGCGGTGCAGGCCGACGGCACGCAGCAGGTGATCTACACCGCACCCGCCAGCGTCTCCTCCACCACCGTCGACAGGGTCAGCTACAGCATCGCCGACCAGCATGATCAGGTGGTCGCGGCCAGCAACGCCTCGGTTCTGCTGGATCGCGGTCCGAGCCTCAACGCCACGACTCCCGCGACCGTGGAACAGGACCAGACCACGGTGCTGGGTTCGGTGAAGGTCGGCGTGCTCGGAGACAAGCTGACCGTGACGCAGGCTCCCGGCGCGCTCGGCACGGTCACGCTCGGGCGGGTCGGCGACTCCGGCATCGAGCAGGTGATCTACACCGCCCCGGCGAGCGTCGCCGCCAGCGCCACCGACGTGGTCGCCTACAGCATCACCGACCAGCACGACGACGTCGTGGCGAGCAAGACCGCCTACGTGACGCTCGATGCCGGCCCGCAGCTCGTGGCTGCGACGCCGGCCGCGGTCGAGCAGGGCCAGACCACGGTGCTGGGCACGGTGGCGCCCGGCCTCGGCGGCGACGTGCTGACCCTGGCGCAGACTTCGGACTCGCTCGGCACCGTGACGTTCGGGCCGCTTCAGGCCGACGGCTCGCGGCAGATCCTCTACACCGCGCCGGCGACGGTCGGCGCCAGCAACACCGATCCGGTCAGCTACACCGTCACCGACGAGTATCGCGGGGCGGTGGCGAGCGGCAGTGCGACCGTCACGCTGGACGGCGGTGCCACGATCGCGGCGGCGACGTCGGACGTGGTGGAGCAGAACCAGACCACGGTGGTGGGCACGGTCACGCCCGGCGAGGCAGGCGACAGCCTGACCTTGATGCAGGCGGCGGGATCTCTCGGCACGCTGTCGCTCGGCGTGTTTTTTTATGATTGGTCGAAAAAGGTGATCTACACCGCGCCGACGAGCGTCGCCGCGAGCGGCGCCGATC
>CAXTNB010000234.1:0-2360 GCA_964245385.1 uncultured Acetobacteraceae bacterium
CAGCCCACCAGGTTGATCGGCAGGTGCTCGATCAGCACCATCACCACCGCGACGCCGCGCAGCAGCTCGATGTCGGCGATGCGCCGGTGCGCGACGCCATCCGCACGCAGCGCCGGCGCGGACGCGGCGGCGCCCGCGACGTGGTTCATTCGGCGGCGTCCACGAAACGCGTGGGCTCGATCCTGAGCACGCTGCGCAGGCGCTGCTCGACCACCGCGTCCGAGCAGTGCCTTCGCAGCGCCTCGCGGGCGGCGGCCGACATGCGCCCGTAGCGCGCCGGCTCGTGCGCGGCGACCCGGTAGCTCTCGGCGTAGGCGGCGACCAGGCTGCCGAAGTCGATGCGCCATCGCAACGTACGATACAGCGCCCGGTCGTCGTGCGGCCAGCTGCACGGCTCGCGGCTGCACCGCACGGTGAAGGCGCACTGCTCGTCGACGTAGTCCGCCATCGCGGTGTTGCGCGGCGCGATCGCCGGCTTGCCGGCCGACATGAACTCCATCAGCGGCAGGCACTGTCCCTCGCCGTGCGAGGCGTTGACCACGAACGTCGTCGCGGCCACCAGCGCCTCGTAGGAGTCGTTGTCCAGGAAGCCCGCGATCAGCAGCACGCGGCAGCGGAACGGACGGTGCTTCGACAGGTCCTCGAGCATGGCGCTGAGGCTGTGCGCGCTGTCGCGCTGGGTCAGCTTGAACACCAGCGTGGCGTCCGCCCGGTCGCGCAGCGCCCAGATGAAGCCCGCGAGCATGTCGAACCAGTTCTTGCGCATGTCGACGGGGTTGAACACGGTGGCGTAGACGACGCCGTCGAGCAGGATCTCCACCGGCCCCGCGGGCTCGGGCGGCAGCGGCGCGTAGCCCACCTCGCGCCGCCGCGGCGAGGCGTAGCTCGCGAGCTCCACCCGGCGCGTGTCGATCACCTGGCCGCGCACCACCAGGCGGCGCTCGCCGCCGCGGCTCGGCCGGTCGCCGAGGGCGGCGAAGCGGTCCCAGACCGGTGCCGGGATCGCGGTGATCGGGAACTCCTCGCCCAGTGCGGCGCGGGTGACGCGCACGCAGTGCTCGCTGTGGGTGATGGCGCGGCCGAGCCGGCGCAGCGCGTAGCGCCAGTCCGAACGCGGGTCGCCGTCCCAGTCCTCGTCCGGCAGGCTCTCGAACTCCCAGGCGAACACCGGGATGGTCGGGCAGGCCAGGTCGACCGGGACCTTGTGCGGCGGCTCGAAGCACAGGAACACGCAGGGTTCGCCGCGTGCCTGAAACTGTCGGTAGAGCGCGTCCACCTCGCGCGCCGGATCGCGGGTGAAGATGACCAGCCCGAGCCGCTCGAGCACGCTGCGGAACGCGCGCAGCACGAACCAGTAGCTGTACTCGGCGGTGCCCAGCCTGCCCGCGAGGCTGCCCAGGTCGGTCTCGCTGTAGACGATCACGATCATCGGCCCGACCTTGGCGCGTGTCCTGGCGCGTGTCCTGGCGCGTCTGCGGGCGCCCGTCCGAGGGCCCGCTCCAGCCTGTCGCGCACCACCGGCAGCGAGCAGGTCCGCCGCATCGCTAGCCGCGCGGCCTGCGACATGGCGGCGTAGTGCTTCGGATCCTCGGTGGCGACGCGGTAGCTGTCGCGATAGGCCTGCATCAGCGAGTCCCATTCGAGCCGGTGCCGCATGGTGCGGAACAGGTCGCGCGGATCGTGCGGCCAGACGTTGTACTCGACGCCCGAGCGCAGCACGAAGGCGCAGGCGGGATCGACGTAGTCGGCCATCGCCGTGTGATCGGGCGCCAGCGCCGGACGGCCCGCGCTCATGAACTCCATCAGCGGCAGGCACAGCCCCTCGCAGCAGGAGGTGTTGACGTAGTAGTCGGTCGCCGACACCAGCGCGTCGTACTCGGCATCGTCCAGCCAGCCCTGCAGCACCACCACGCGGCAGCGGAACGGCTGCAGCAGGCGGATCAGGATCGCCAGCGACCCCTCGAAGGCGAAGCGGTCGTGGTGCACCATCTTCAGCACCAGCGTCGCGTCCGGCTCGTCGCGGAACGCCCAGCAGAACGCGGTCAGCATGTCGTGCCAGTTCTTGCGGCCGTCCGCCGGGTTGAGCACGCTGCTGTACACCACGCCTTGCAGCCCGAGCGACTGCGCCGGCTCGACCGGCCGCAGCGGCGGCTTCGGCGCCGACAGGACCGGGGGTGCCGGTGGCGGTGGCGATGGCGGCGGCGGCGGTGCGGGTCGCAGCAGCAGGTGGACGCGGTTGTAGCCGCGGCCCACGCGCGAGAGCGCGCGGATCGCCGGGCGCGGCAGCAGCGGGTCGCGGATCGCCTCGCGATACCAGCGCAGGCCGTAATAGCGCGACACGCCGATGCTGGTGCGCCGCC
>CAXTNB010000234.1:2378-4922 GCA_964245385.1 uncultured Acetobacteraceae bacterium
GGTTCGGGCGGCGGCGGGACCCAGGGCGGCCGCTCGAGGTAGGGGCCGTAGCCGCGGCTGTCGTAGACGCTGCCTCGTATCGTCAGCAGGCGGCCGCCGGGCGCGCCGCGGCGCGCGGCGGCGGCGCGCTCCGGCAGCGCCACGGCGACCACGCTGACCGGGAAGTCCTCGCCCATCGCCGCGCGCACCGTGCGGGCGGCGTGCTCGGACAGGGTGATGGCCCGCCCGTGTGCCGCGAACACGCTGCGCCAGTCGCTGCGCGGATCCTCGTCGAGGGCCTCGTCGGGGATGTTGCTGAACTCCCAGGCGAACACGCAGACCGTGGGACAGCGCAGCCGCACCGGCGCCTTGTGCGGCGGCGTGAAGCAGAGGAACACGCAGTCCCGGCCGTCCTCGCGTTCGGCGTCGTACAGCGCGTCCACCTCCGACGGCTCGCGCACCAGCACGATGCGGCCGAGGCTCTCCAGCGCCGAGCGGAACCCGTCGAGCACGAAGAAATAGCTGTAGTCCGGACGGCCCAGCGCGTCGGCGATGCTGTCGCGGTCGAGTTCGGCGTAGAGCATGAAGGTCATCGGGCGGGAGGTGCGGAGGTCCCGCGCCGCGTCCGGCCTGGCTAGCACTGCAGCCTGATCCAAGCCCTGCTCCGGCACCCGAGCGCCTACGCCCACGACATCCTCTGCGGCCAGACTACCGGCAGTTCGCTCGGTCCCACAACCCACCGCCCGCGAGGCCGCGCCGCGGCGGTGCGCGACCCGCGACGGACCGGTATCGGATCGTTCCGGACACATCGATATCGAGCGGGGCGCCGTGTGCAAGGACGGGTTGGTGGAGCTGAGGGGAATCGAACCCCTGACCTCCTCATTGCGAACGAGGCGCTCTACCAACTGAGCTACAGCCCCGCCTTGCAGGCGGCGGAAAGTAGCCAACGCCTAGGCTAAGTCAAGGGAGGCGGTCCCCGCGGGCCGGCGGCCCCGGCGCCGGCCGCGCGACGTTGCGTGTCCCTCGCCGGCTCGCTAGCTTCCGGCACCATGCAGCGAGGCGCCCTTTCGTGGTCCTGTCGAGCCTGTTCCAGCTTCTCTTCCTGCTGATCCAGCTGTTCTCCTGGGCGCTGATCCTGTCCTGCGTGTTCAGCATGCTGTTCGCGTTCGGCGTGCTCGACCCGCGCAACCGCATGGTCTGGAACGTCGGCAACTTCCTCAACCGCGTCACCGAGCCGGCGCTGGCGCCGGTGCGCCGCGTCATGCCGAACTTCGGCAACGTCGACCTGTCGCCGCTGGTCGTGCTGCTGCTGATCCGCTACCTGCTGGTGCCGCTGCTGGTCGAGGTCGAGATCCGGCTGGCGGGCAGCGGGTTCGGCGTGTGAGCGGCCGCTAGATGAGCGGCAGGTATTGGCAGGAGCTGCGCTGGCCCGAGTTCGCCGCCCTCGACGCGGCGCGCGCCGTCGCGGTGCTGCCGGTGGCGGCGATCGAGCAGCACGGCCCGCACCTGCCGGTCGAGGTCGATGCCTGCATCAACGAGGGCATCCTGCGGCACGCCCTGGCGCGCGTGCCGGACGATCTGCAGGTGCTGGCGCTGCCGATGCAGGCGGTCGGCAAGAGCGACGAGCACCTCGCCTTCCCCGGCACCCTGACGCTCGACGCGGAGACGCTCGCCCGGGTGCTGATCCAGCTCGGCGAGAGCGTCGCCCGCGCCGGGCTGCGCCGGCTCGTGCTGTTCAACTCGCACGGCGGCAACCCGCAGGTGCTCGACATCGTCGCGCGCACCCTGCGCGTCCGGTACCGGCTGTTCGTGGTCAACCTGATGTGGGCGCGCCTGGGGCTGCCGGACGGCCTGTTCGGGGCGCACGAGCTGACCCACGGCATCCACGGCGGCGACGTCGAGACCTCGGTGATGCTGCATCTGCGCCCCGACCTGGTCGACATGTCGCGCGCCCGGAACTTCGTGCCCTGGACGGTGGCGATGGCGGAGCGCTTCCGCCTGCTGACCGCGGAGGGGCGGATCGGCTTCGGCTGGCAGACCCAGGACCTGCACCGCGCCGGCGCCTGCGGCGACGCCGGCGCCGCGACCGCGCGCAAGGGCGGACAGGTCGTGGCGCACGCATCCGAACGGCTGATCGCGCTGCTGCGCGAGGTGTCGCATTATCCTCTCGAGGCGCTGACCGACGAGATCGACGCGGATGCTTGAGTACGGGCGCGCAAGGGTCGCGATCTGGGCCCGGAGATTTAGCTTTACCCTTCCGGCGGCACCTGCTTCCTTTCGTTGTAACACGATCGGCCGGACGGTCGGGGACAGGGGGAGGCAGGATCGGCCGGAGCGAGCCCAAGCGCCGCCATCGCCGCGGGAGACCAAGATCATGTCCCATACCGTCTCGTCCGGCAGCGCCCCGCCGTGAGCCCTCCCGATCTCGTCGCCGGCGACGCGCCGGCGGCGGTCTCGTCCAGGGGCGGTCCCGGCATCGCCATCGTCGGCGCCGGCTTCAGCGGCACCCTGCTGGCGCTGCACCTGCTGCAGCGCGTGCCGCCGCAGACACGCGTGGTGCTGATC
>CAXTNB010000235.1:0-4881 GCA_964245385.1 uncultured Acetobacteraceae bacterium
GCACTGCTGGGCGCCGGCGAGGCGGGCGATCCGTGGGTGTTCGGGACGCTGGCCGCGACGCTGCCGCGCGGCAACTGGCGGATCGTGGGCGACGAGGCCGGGCCGCCGCACGCCGAGGAGGCGGTGCTCGGCTTCAGCCTCGGCGCCTACCGCTTCGACGGCTTCCGCGGCGGTGCCGAGGGAGACGCCGGCCTCGACGAGCGGCCGCGGCTGGTCGATCCGGCCGGCGACGGCCTCGGGGCGGCGCAGGCGCGGGCGATCTGGCTGGCGCGCGACCTGATCAACACCCCGGCGAACCGGCTCGGGCCGCGCGAGCTGGCCGAGGCGGCGAAGCGGGTCTGCGACGGGTTCGGTGCGGTGTCGTCGATCGTCGCGGGCGAGGCGCTGGCGCGGGACTATCCGGCGGTGCACGCGGTCGGGCAGGGGTCGGCGCGGCCGCCGATGGTGTTCTCCGCGAGCTGGAGCGGCTCCGCCGCGGGCGAGGACCCGCCGCTGCTGTCGCTGGTCGGCAAGGGGGTGTGCTTCGACACCGGCGGCTACGACCTGAAGCCGGCGGCGGCGATGCTGCGCATGAAGAAGGACATGGGAGGTGCCGCGATCGTGCTGGGCCTGGCGCGGCTGATCATGGATCGCGACCTGCCGGTGCGCCTGCAGCTGCGCCTGGG
Source organism: uncultured Acetobacteraceae bacterium (assembly GCA_964245385.1). Classification (GTDB taxonomy): domain Bacteria; phylum Pseudomonadota; class Alphaproteobacteria; order Acetobacterales; family Acetobacteraceae; genus Lichenicoccus. The sequence continues at coordinate 666 of CAXTNB010000235.1, forward strand.
CTGCGTCGAGAACAGCGTCTCCGGCGACGCGATGCGCCCGTCGGACGTGATCGCCACCCGCCGCGGCCTGCAGGTCGAGATCGGCAACACCGACGCCGAGGGCCGCCTGGTGCTGTGCGACCTGCTCGCCGAGGCGTGCGAGCATCGGCCGACCTGGCTGATCGACGCGGCCACCCTGACCGGTGCGGCCCGGGTGGCGCTGGGGCCCGACCTGCCCGCCCTGTTCAGCAACCATGACGGGCTGGCCGAGGCGCTGCTGCGCGGCGGCGAGGCGGCGCACGACCGGCTCTGGCGGCTGCCTCTGCACGAGCCGTACGACGCGTGGCTGTCCAGCACGCTGGCCGACCTGAACAATGTTTCATCGAAGCCGATGGCCGGCGCCGTGGTCGCCGCGCTGTTCCTGCGCCGATTCGTCTCCGCAGCCACCCCTTGGGCACATCTCGACACCTACGCCTGGAACGACGCCTCGAGCCCGGGGCGGCCCGAGGGCGGCGACGCGCAGGGACTGAGAGCGGTTTTCAGCGCCTTGTTAAGAATCGTTAAGGTTTGGCCTCCGGAAAACATCTCGGTAACGTAATTGCGACTGAACCAATTCGTTTCTCATGTCTATAAAGATCACCGGTCGTTCCATATCGTGGTAAGACAGCCAAGCGGCGTGTTGCTTCGGCGATACGGCTACCAAAACTGGACCCTGTTCGGTCATATCGTTGAAGAAAGGATCTCCCCATGGCGCAGGCCTCCCCCTCCGACCAGCTGGTCGGCACGTTGCGCGACACCATCGTCTCCATGGTCCGCCGCGACGGCCCCGATCTGTCGGCGCGTCAGCTGGGCGTGTTCCTGACCTGCTACCTCCAGGAAGGCGCGCACACCGTGCGCGGCCTGGCCGCGGAGCTGAACGTCTCGAAGCCCGCGATCACCCGCGCGCTGGATCGGCTCGGCGAGCTCGACCTCGCGCGCCGCAAGGTGGACCCGATGGATCGCCGCTCGATCCTGGTGCAGCGCACGCTCAAGGGCGCCGCCTACCTGCGCGAGCTGCGCTCGATCATGACCGAGGCCTCCAGCGCCGCACGCAAGGGTGGCCACGCCTCCGAGTCGGGCTCGCGCCGCGCCGCGGGCTGATCGGCGCGCCATCGACGCCGCCGCCGCGGCGGATCCTCGGGCGCGTTGCAACCGGCCGCGTTCTCGAACGATAGTGCAGCGTTCCGCCCGTCTCATTTCGCGGACAGAGCTATTCATCGTTCGAAAGGATCCAGTCATGCGGATGGCAACCCTCGCCGCCGGCCTCGCCCTCGTCTCCATGCCCGCTCTCGCCGCCAGGGATCCGGGTGCCGCGGGTCCGGTCAGCGGCCACGTCACCATCACCGCCAAGGCGGCGGATGTCGGCATCGGCTTCACCTGGGGCAACGGCGTGCTGCGCTACAAGGGCCACGACTACCACTTCACGGTGAAGGGCGTGGACGTCGCCGCCGTCGGCTTCTCCACCGTGGTCGGCCACGGCCGGGTCTACGGCCTCAAGCACCTGCACGACTTCGACGGCACCTACGGCGCCGCCGACGGCGAGGCCACGCTCGGCAACGGGCTCGGCGGCCGCTACCTGAAGAACGGCAACGGCGTCGAGCTGCGCATCGACGACGTCACCAAGGGTGCGCGCCTCTCCGGCGCCGGCCAGGGCATCGAGCTGCACCTGACGCAGAGCTGAACGCGGGGCTGACCCGGGGCCGAACCCAGGGCCGAGCCCAGGGCCGACCGCCGGTTCCCGGCTGCCGCCGGGACCGGCGAGCCCGGCGGAGGATGCGGCGCATCCTCCGCTACCAGCCGATGATCGCGGCCCTGCGCGCACGGCGCACCACGAAGGCGGTCCAGGCCAGCTGCGGCAGCACCGCCAGTGAGAGCGCGCTGAGCACCGGCGCCGGCAGCCAACCGAGGCGCAGCGCCAGCGCGCAGCCGCCGCCCCACAGCACGAAGCCCCAGTGCAGGGCGGCAACCCACGGCGCCGCAACCCCGCTGCGGAACGCCACCTGGTAGAGGTGTCCGCGGTGCGCCTCCAGCAGCCGCTCCCCGGCGTGCCAGCGCCGGCACAGGGTGAAGCCCACGTCGTAGAGGATCCCGAACAGCAGCAGCGGCATCGCCAGCATCGATCCGGGCGCCGGGTCCTGCCAGCGCAGCAGCCCGAACGCCGCCACGCTCAGGCCGGCACCCTGGCTGCCGACATCGCCCAGGAAGATGCGCGCCCTCGGGTAGTTGAAAGGCAGGAAGCCGATCAGGCTGGCGGCCAGCAGCAGGGGCGCCGCGGCGGGCGTGCCGATGCACAGGCAGGCGAGCGCCATGCTGCCGGCGGCCAGGCCGTTCAGCCCGTCGATGAAGTTCAGCGCGTTGGTCACGAAGACCAGCCAGCCGAAGACGAGCGCCGCCGCGAGCAACGGCTCGCCGGGCAGCCTGCCGATCCCTCGCAGCACCAGGGCCGCCGCGATCGCCTGTGCCGCGAGCTTCACCAGCGGCGGGAACTGACGCAGGTCGTCGAGCCAGGAGACCAGCGCCAGCAGCGCGATGCCGGCCAGCATCGCGCCGCCGCCGTCGAGCCAGAGCGCGCCCAGCAGGAACGCCGTCATCACGCCCACGCCGCCGCCCTTCGGCGTCGGCCGGTGGTGCGAGCTGCGATGGCCGTCATATCCAGCACCGCGACGCCGATCCTCGCACGTACCAGCGCCGACTAGATCAGGGCGAGGGCCAGGCACAGCCAGGCGAGGGCGCTGCCGTGGAGCTCCGGCAAGCCGGTCGCAGACGCCCTCGTGCCCCACGCCGAGCCCGAGGCCGCCCGCCACGTCGCGTCGAGTAAGTGGAAGGATTCCAGCGGTTTGCCTCTGGCGGGATCTCGGCGGGACGCGCGGCGCGCGCTTCGTGCCGCGCCCTTGCCTTATGCCGCGCGGCGCGTATAGGGCTGGGCGCGATGGCCCCGCGTCCGCCCCGGATCAGATCCTTCACCCGCATCCTCGTCAACATGGCGATCGACGGCGCGTTCGCGGCCGCCGCGGCACCGATCGCGCGCTACCTCGCCGATCCGCACGGCGGCCTGATCCACCCGCTCTGGTTCGTCGCCGGCGGCGCCATCACGCTGCTGGTCGGCGGCGTGCCGTTCCGCATGCCGCTGCAGTACTGGCGCTTCTCCGGTGTCGCCGACCTGTTCGGCATCGCCGGCGGCTCGGTGGTGAGTGCGGCGCTGTTCGCGCTGCTGTTCCACGTCACCGGCTTCCCGCTGCCCAGCGTCACCTTCCCGGTCATCCACGCGATGACCATGCTGGTGCTGCTCGGCGGCCTGCGCATCGGCTACCGCCTCGCCCAGGCCAAGCGGGTGCGCCTGTCGGCCGAGGCGGTGCAGCCGGTGCTGCTGGTCGGCGCCGACGTCGCCGCCGACCTGTTCCTGCGCGCGATCCACCGCGACCGCTCCTCGCCGCTGCGCATCCTGGGACTGCTCGCCCAGGGCGGGCACCAGCCGGGGCGGCGCATCCAGGGGCACCGCATCCTCGGCACCGTCGGCGACGCCGCCGCCGTGCTCGACCGCCTGATCGCCGCCGACCGCGCGCCGCAGGCGCTGGTGGTCACCGAGCCGGAGCTGCGCGGCGAGGCGCTGGCGGCGCTGATCGAGATCGCCGACGCGCGCGGCATTGCGGTGCGGCGGACGCCGAACCCGACCTCGCTGTCGCCGGCCGCAAAGGTCGAGCTGCGACCGGTGGCGATCGAGGACCTGCTCAACCGGCCGCAGGTGCCGCTCGACCGCGAGGGCATGGCGCGCCTGGTGCGCGGACGCCGCGTGCTGGTGACCGGTGCCGGCGGCAGCATCGGCGCCGAGCTGGCGCGGCAGGTCGCCTCGCTGCAGCCGTCGCAGCTGGTGCTGCTCGATCACGGCGAGTTCGCGCTGTGGCAGATCGACATCGAGCTCGCCGAGGCGGCACCCCTGCTGCCGCGCGCCATCGTGCTGGCCGATACCCGCGACGGCGCGCGGATGCAGGCGGTGTTCGACCAGTACCGCCCCGAGCTGGTGTTCCACGCGGCGGCGCTGAAGCACGTGCCGATGGTCGAGCTCAACCCCTGCGAGGGGCTGCTCACCAACATCGTCGGCACCCGGGAGGTGGCCGACGCGGCGCGCCGCGCCGGTGCCGACGCGATGGTGCTGATCTCCACCGACAAGGCGGTGAACCCGAGCAGCCTGATGGGCGCC
>CAXTNB010000236.1:0-4868 GCA_964245385.1 uncultured Acetobacteraceae bacterium
GCCACGGACGTCGCGTTCCTCGAGTGCGACGGCCACGCCGCCACCGCGAACCTGAGCTCGTACTACGTCCAGCACTGGATGGTCAGCTACGTCCTGGGCATCGCCGCCGGCCAGCTCAGCCGCTCCGGCCGGCTCGGCTTCGTCGGCTCGCTGCCGGTGCCGGCGGTGTACGGCTGCGCCAACGCCTTCCTGCTCGGCGCGCGCAGCACGGCACCCAAGGCGGCGATCCAGGTGATCCTGATCAACTCCTGGTTCGATCCGCAGGCGGCCTCGCAGGCGGCCTCGGCGCTGGTGCAGAACGGCGTCGACCTGATCTACACCAACCTCGACGACGCCTCGGTGCTGACGGTGGCGGAGAAGGCCGGGATACGCGCGGTCACCTGGAACACCGACATGCGCGCCCTCGGGCCGAACGCCTATGTCAGCTCTCTGCTGCTGGACTGGAACGGCTTCTGCGTCGGCGAGGTCGGGCGTCGCCTGGCCGGCCGATGGAGCGGCGGCGCCAGGACGCTGCTCCCGGCGGGCCACGGGGTGGACCGCGACGCCTGGGGGGCCCGCGTGCCGGCGGCGGTCGCGGCGAGCGCCGACGCGGTGCGCAGCCGGATCATCGGCCAGGGCTACAACCCGTTCGTGGGCGAGATACGCGACGCGGCGGGGCGGGTGCGCGTCCGCGCCGGCGAGACCATGAGCACGTCGGCACTCGAAGGATGGGACTGGCCGATCGAGGGCGTCAGCGGCCTGAAGCTGAGCTGAGCCGCCCGTGCCGCTGGTCTCGCTGCGCGGCATCACCAAGTCGTTCTACGGCGTGCTGGCCAACGACGCCGTGGATTTCGACCTCGCCGGCGGCGAGATCCACGCGCTGCTGGGCGAGAACGGCGCCGGCAAGTCCACCCTGATGAACGTGCTCACCGGGCTGTATCAGCCCGACGCCGGCGCGATCTTCATCGAGGGCAGCCGGCGTCGGCTGGACGGGCCGGCGGCGGCGATCGCCACCGGGATCGGCATGGTGCACCAGCACTTCAAGCTGGTGCAGGCCTTCACGGTGGCCGAGAACATCCATCTCGGCTGGGCCGAGACGCCGCGTCGCGCCTCCGCCGCGGTGCTGGAGGCGCGCAGCGCGGCCCTCTCGTCGCGCTTCGGCCTGGCGGTGGCGCCGGGTGCGCGGGTGCGCGACATCTCCGCGGGCGAGCAGCAGCGCGTCGAGATCCTGCGCGTGCTGGCCCGCGGCGCGCGCGTGCTGATCCTGGACGAGCCGACGGCGGTGCTGACGCCGCAGGAGGTGCGCGCGCTGTTCGAGGCGCTGCGCGCCTTCCGCGCCCAGGGCAACGCGGTGATCCTGATCAGCCACAAGCTGGGCGAGGTGCTGGAGATCGCCGACCGGGTGACGGTGATGCGCGGCGGACGATCGGTCGCGACCCAGGCCAGCGGCGGCGCCAGCCGGGCGACGCTGGCGCGGCTGATCGTCGGCGAGACGCCGGCCGCACCGGCCGAGGCGGCGCCGCGGCAGGACACCGGCGCGGTGATGCTCGGCCTGCGCGGCGTCGTGGTGCGCGACGGACGCGGCGTCGCCCTGCTCGACGGCGTCGACCTCGAGGTGCGCGCGGGGGAGACGCTGGGCATCGCCGGCGTCGCCGGCAACGGCCAGCGCACGCTCAGCGAGGTGCTCAGCGGCTGCGTCGCCCCGCACCGGGGCGAGGTGCTGATCGACGGCGCGGCGGTGCGCCGCCCGGACCCGCTCGGCTTCGCCCGCCGCGGCATCGGCCACATCCCCGAGGACCGGCTGCGCACCGCGCTCGCCGGCGACCTGTCGCTGGTGGAGAACGCGGTGCTGCGCGAGTACCGCGGCGCGCCGGTGTCCGGGCGGTTCGGCTTCAGCCCGACGCGGGCGCGCCGGCTCGGCAGTCGCATCGTCAGCGACGCCGCCCTCGACCGGCAGCAGCCGGGGCTGGCCGCGCGCAACCTCTCCGGCGGCAACCAGCAGCGCCTGGTGGCGGAACGCGAGATGCGCGTCGCGCGCCGCCTGCTGGTCGCCGCCTACCCGACGCGCGGCCTGGATGTCGGCGCCGTCGCGGCCCTGCACGCGCGGATGCGCCGCCTGCGCGCGGCGGGTGCCGCGATCGTGCTGATCTCCGAGGAGATCGAGGAGCTGCTGGAGCAGGCCGACCGCATCGCGGTGCTGTTCAGGGGCAGGATCAGCGGCATCCTGCCGGCGCGCACCGCCGACCCCGAGCGGCTCGGCCTGCTGATGAGCGGCCACGCTGCGGACGCGACATGAGTGCCGGCGGCTGGACCGTGCAGCGCATCCCCTCGGTGCCGGGGTCGCTGCGCGTGACCTCGCACGCCGTCTCCGGGATGGTGGCGCTGCTGCTGGGCGGGATCGTGCTGGCGACGCTGGGCTGGTCGCCGCTGTCGCTCGCGGCCGCGATCCTGCGCGCCAGCGCCGAGCGCTTCGGGCTGCAGGACCTGGCACTGCTGGCGACGCCGCTGATCCTGACCGGGCTGTCGGTGTCGATGATGCTGCGGGTCGGGCTGTGGAACATCGGCGCCGACGGGCAGTTCTACGTCGGTGCGGTCTGCGCCGCCGGCGTCGGGCTGTTCCTGCACGGCAGTCCGGCCGTGATGCTGGCGGCGATGGCGCTCGCCGCCGGCCTCGGCGGTGCCGCCTGGATCGCGGTGCCGGCGCTGGCGCGGCTGACGCTCGGCAGCAGCGAGATCATCACCACCCTGCTGCTCAACTTCGTCGCCCGGCTCCTGGTCGCCGACCTCGTCACCGGCAGCTGGCGCGACCAGCGCAGCTCGGTGACCGGGCAGACGCGCCGCATCCCGTACGCGATCCCGCACCTGCCGCGCGCCTGGCACTGCGGTCCGGTGCATTGGGGGCTGTTCGCGGCGCTGCTGCTGGCGGTGCTGCTGGCGCTCGCCTGCCGCAACACCCGCTGGGGCTACGAGCTGCGGCTGTGCGGCGCCAACCGCGACGCCGCCGCCTACGCCGGCATGCCGGTGCGCACGCGGCTGCTGCAGGCGATGCTGCTCAGCGGTGCCATCGCCGGGATCGCCGGCATGATCGAGCTCGCCGGCACCGTGCACCGGCTGGAGGGCGGGCTGTCGAACGGCTACGGCTATACCGGCATCATCGTCGCCGTGCTGGCGAGCGCCTCGCCGCTCGGCGCGGTCTGCACCGGCGCGCTGATGGCGGTGGTGCTCAACGCCGGTACCATCCTGCAGACGCAAGGGCTGCCCGCCTCGGCGGCGACGGCGTTCGTGGGCCTGATCCTGCTGTGCGCGGCGATCGGCGAGAGGCTGGTGCAGTACCGCCCGGTGCGGCTGCGACGCCCGTGATGCTGGCCGACCTGCTCGGCGACGCCCTGCTGTCCGGCGGCGTGCTGGCGATGGCGGGCTTGGGCGAGCTGCTGTCCGAGCGGGTGGGAGTGCTCAATCTCGGCGTCGAGGGCCTGATGGCGCTGGGCGGCATCACCGCCATCGCCGCCGCCGCCGCGACCCGCGACCCGTACGCGGGCTTCGCCGCCGCCTGCGCCGTCGGCATGCTGGCGGGGACGGTGTTCGCGCTCGCCACCGTGGTGATGCGGGCGAACCAGGTGCTGTGCGGCATGGCGCTGACCCTGGGCGGCGGCGGCCTCGCCGCCACCCTCGGCCGTCCCTATGCCGGGCGGCCGGCGCAGGCGGTGTTCGAGCGGCTGCACGTGCCGCTGCTCGACCGCCTGCCGGTGCTGGGGCAGGCGCTGTTCTCGCAGAACCTGCTGGTGCTGCTCACCTGGCTGGCGCTGCCGGCGGCGATCCACCTGCTGCTGTTCGGCACCCGCCACGGGCTGTCGCTGCGCGCCGTCGGCGAGAACCCGGCGGCGGCCGACGCCGCCGGGCTGCGCGTGCTGCCGCTGCGCTTCGCCTACGTCACACTCGGCGCCGGGCTCGCCGCCGGCGCCGGCGCCTACCTCACGCTCGGCTTCGTGCCGTCCTGGTCCGAGGGCGTGGTCGCCGGGCGCGGCTGGATCGCGGTGGCGCTGGTGATCTTCGCCGGCCACCGGCCGCTGCGCGTCGCCGCCGGCGCCCTGCTGTTCGGCGCGGTGGACGCGTTCGGCTACCTCGCCCAGGCGCATGACTGGGGGCTGCCGTCCGCCTTCCTCGCCATGCTGCCGTACCTGGCGACCATCCTGTTCATGATCCTGCCCTCGCTGCTGTCGGGCGGACGCGCGGCACTGCCGGCTCCGGCGGCGCTCGGCCTGCCGTATTTCCGCGACGAGCGTTGACGCGGCGCGGGGCGGCGTATTCCATCCCGCCTCGATCCGGAGAACAGCCATGGACGTGCGCGCGGCGGTAGCCTTCGAGGCCGGACGACCCCTGGCGATCGAGACGGTGCAGCTCGAGGGGCCGCGCGCCGGCGAGGTGCTGGTGCAGATCCACGCCACCGGCCTGTGCCACACCGACAAGTACACCCTCTCCGGCGCCGATCCCGAAGGCCTGGTCCCCGCCCTCCTCGGTCACGAGGGGGCCGGCGTGGTGGCCGAGGTGGGTGCCGGCGTCACCGGCCTGAAGCCGGGCGACCACGTCATCGCGCTGTACACGCCGGAATGCCGGCAGTGCAGATCCTGCCTGTCGCGCAAGACCAACCTGTGCACCGCGATACGCGCGACCCAGGGCAGGGGCGTGATGCCCGACGGCTCCTCGCGCTTCTCGTGCCGCGGCGAGCCGGTGCTGCACTACATGGGCTGCTCGACGTTCGCCAACTACACGGTGCTGCCGGAGATCGCGCTGGCGCGCGTGCGCGACGACGCGCCGTTCGACAAGATCTGCTACATCGGCTGCGGCGTCACCACCGGCATCGGCGCGGTGCTGTTCACCGCCAAGGTGGA
>CAXTNB010000237.1:0-3544 GCA_964245385.1 uncultured Acetobacteraceae bacterium
CGCCCGCCGGCAGCTCCCGCCCCGCCTCGTCGATCACCCGCAGATCGTGTCCCGGCATCGGCCGGCCGACGGTCGCGAGCTTGTCGGGATGCTCGTGCGCCACCAGCACGCAGGACGCGCCGCCCTCGGACATGCCGAAATACTCGATCAGGCCGCCCGGCCAGCGTCGCAGCACCTCGGCCTTGAGTTCGGCCGCGAACGGCGCCGAGGTGGCATATTTCAGGACGAACCGCGACAGATCGAAGCGGTCGAAATCCGGCACGTCCAGGATGCGGCGATATTGCTGCGGCACCAGCATGGCGTGCGTCACCCGGTGACGCTCGCAGAGCTCGAGGAAACGTCGCGGATCGAAGCGCGGCATCAGGATCAGGGTCCCGCCACCGGCGAGTGCGGGGAGGAAGCTGACCAGCGTCGTGTTGGAGCAGAGCGGCGTCGAGATCAGCGCCACCGCGTCGCCACCGTAGCCGGGCGGATCGGCCAGGTGGTTGTGCGGCCAGCGCATGGCGTGCGGCTGCACGATGCCCTTCGGAGTGCCGGTGGTCCCGGAGGAGTAGATGATGTTGAACGCCTGCTCCGGCGCCACGCGGACCGGCGACGGCGTGCTGCCGGGGGCGGCGAGCCATTCGGCGAACGGCGTTCCGGCCGCGCCGACCTCGAGCGCGATCCGCTTCGCCGGCCCGTCGAAGGACGGCGGCAGCGGCGCGGTCGCGTCGAGGAGCACGTGGCTGGCGCCGCTGTCGGCCAGCATGGCACGCAGCTGCGACGGCGTCGCGGTCACCGGCAGCAGCGCGACCGTCGCGCCGGCGCGCAGCGTGCCGACCAGCGCCGCCGCGTAGGCGATCGTGTGGGCGCCGCAGATCGCTACGACGCCGCCGATCGGCACGGCGTCGCGCTGCAGCGCCGCCGCGACGCGGTCGATCGCGGCGTCGAAGGCGCCGTAGCGCACGGTCGACGTCGCATCGATGACCGCAACGTGGTCGGGCCGCGCGGTCGCCTGCAGCCGGAGCAGATCGGCGAAGGTGCCGAACGGTTGGCGCACGTAGTCGGCGATCGCCGCCGTCGCGGCGGATGGCCGCAGGCTTGCGTCTGTCATGGCGCTCCCGTCGCCGGCTCCTTACAATACTCTTCTTCTCAAACAGCTTGACGTCTCCGCTGCTAGAGCGCAACACCTGATTTCTCAGAATGATCTGCGGACCGGACGTGGCAGCCGCCCCGGCGGTTCGGTGGAAGCGAGGCGTCATGGTCGAGTCGAACGAGTGGCGGGGGCCCGTGCTGCGGTCGACGATGACGCAGGAAGCGCGCCTGATCCTCTCGATCGAGGATGCGCCGACGGGAGCCCCGGCCGATGACGAGGTGGTGGTGCAGGTCGAGGCGAGCCCGCTCCACCCGTCCGATCTCGGACTGCTGCTCGGTCCGGCCGAGGTCGCGACCCTCCGGGCGGCCGGCACGTCGGCGAGACCGACCGTCGAGGCGAGCCTTCCGCTCTGGGCGATGCCGTTCGTCGCCGGGCGCATCGGGGCGTCGCTCGCGGTCGGCAACGAGGGGGCCGGCACGGTGGTCGCGGCCGGAAGCGCGGCCGGCGGCCTGCTCGGCCGCAGGGTGGCGGCGCTGGCGGGCGGCATGCACGGCCGTTATCGCCGCGTGCCTGCGGCGGACTGCGTCGTGCTGCCGGAAGGGGTCGGCGCGGCGGAGGGCGCCGCCATGTTCGTCAATCCGCTGACCGCGCTCGCGATGGTCGAGACCGCGCGCGCCGGCGGCCACCGCTCGATGATCCATACCGCCGCCGCCTCGACGCTCGGGCGCATGCTGCTGCGGCTCTGCCGCGAGGACGGGATCGCGCTGGTCAACGTGGTACGCGGCGAGGCGCAGGTGGCGATGCTGCGGGACCTGGGGGCCGAGCACGTCGTCGACAGCGCAGCGCCCGGCTTCGACGAAACGCTTACCGACCTCGTCGCCGCGACCGGCGCCGGGCTCGCCTTCGACGCTGTCGGCGGCGGTCGGCTTCCCGACATCCTGCTGCTCGCCATGGAGCGCGCCGCCTCGCGTGGTGCGGGCGCGTACAGCCTCTACGGATCCGGCCGGCCGAAGCAGCTCTACATCTACGGCGCGCTCGACCCGTCGCCGCTCGTGATCGGTCGCGGAGCGGGCTTCGCTTGGTCGGTGTCCGGCTTCCTCGTCACGCACTTCCTCGAACGGAGCGAGCCGGAGTCGCGACAGCGCCTCGTCGCGCGCGTGCTCGCGGGTATCTCCGACATCTTCGCCTCGTCATTCACCGAGACGGTGACGCTGCGGCAACTGCTCGACCCCGACCTGCTGCGGGCCGCGCAGCGCAAGGCGACCAACCGCAAGTACCTCGTCGATCCGAGCGCGTGACCGCGGCGATTGACAGCGCTCCAGCCCTGCGCTCCATACTACAAATCTCAATTGGCCGTCCCAAGCCGACAGCACGTTCGGCGGCAAGCGACGGATGGGGAGAGGTCCGATGCAGTCTGTCGAGCTCGCGGGAAAATCCGACGGCCGCACCGGACCCGCGGCGACGCGGTCCGACCCGACCGAGCATTTCAGCACCAAGCTCGCCTACGGCCTCGGCGCGATCGCGTTCGGCGTCAAGGATAACGGGTTCAGCGTGCTGCTGCTCCTGTTCTACAACCAAGCACTCGGCCTCGACGCGCGGCTGGCCGGCCTCGCGATCATGATCGCGGTCATCATCGACGCCTGCGTCGATCCGCTGATCGGCTACGCGTCGGATCGTCTCGACACGCGCTGGGGCCGGCGCCACCCGTTCATGTACGCGAGCGCGCTGCCGATCACGGTCAGCTATCTCCTGCTGTTCTCGCCGCCGGCCTTCGTCGGCCATCGGCTGCTGTTCCCCTACCTGCTGGTCGTCGCCGTCATGGTCCGCGTCTGCATCTCGTTCTACGAGATCCCGAGCTCGGCCCTCGTCGCCGAGCTGACGCAGAGCTACGACCGCCGTACCAGCTATCTCAGCCTGCGCTATTTCTTCGGCTGGACCGGCGGCCTGACCATGTCGGTCGCCGCCTTCGCGATCTTTCTCCGGCACGGCAACGGCAAGGTCGCGGGACCGCTGGTGCCCGCGAACTATCACGGCTACGGCGTGGTCGCGTCCCTGCTGATGCTCGCCGCCATCCTTGCCTGTTCGTTCGGCACGCACCGGACGATTCCGTGGCTGAAGCGCCCGGCGATCGCGGAAGGGCGTCGGGGAATGCGCCACGGCCTGCGCGACGTCCTCGACTCGTTCTCGTCGCGCTCGGCCGCGACGATCCTGCTCGCCGGCATGCTCTACGCCCTGTCATCGGGTCTGGTGTTCGCGCTCGCGCCGTACTTTTACACCTATTTCTGGACGCTCACGCCGGGGCAGACCTCTTGGCTGCTGAGCGGCAGCTTCGTTGCGGCGGCGGTCGGGCTCGCGGTCGCGCCCCGCCTGTCGCGCCGGCTCGAGAAACGCGGTGCCGCCGCCACCATCACGGCGGTGACCATCGGCACCACGCCGATCTCGCTGCTGCTCGCGCTCACCGGCCCCTTT
>CAXTNB010000237.1:3554-4867 GCA_964245385.1 uncultured Acetobacteraceae bacterium
GCCGGGGCCGGTGAACTTGCAGACGAGCCCTTCGCCGGAGCTGATGCCGCTGCTGTTCACCACCGGCGTGCTGTCGACGACGCTGCTGATCATCCAGGGCATCATGTTCACGGCGATGCTGACCGACGTGGTGGAGGAGAACGAGGTCCGCACCGGGCGCCGTACCGAAGGCGTCTACTTCGCGGCGAACACCTTCGTGCAGAAATGCGTGTCCGGATTCGGCGTGTTCAGCACCGCCGCCCTGCTCGCCATCGCCGGCTTCCCGGCGCACGCCAGCCCGGGCACGGTGCCGGGCCCGACACTCACCCGGCTCGGAACCGACTACGTCGCCGCGATCGTGCTGATCAACCTCCTGTCCCTGTCCTGCGTGCTGCTGTTCCGCATCGACCGCGCCGCGCACGCCCGAAATCTCGCGATCCTCGCCGCCCGGCGCGAGCGGCACGCGGTTGGTGAATCATGACGATGGTGCTAAGCCGGCGGGCATGCCGCCACCCGCGCGAGATACGCTCCAGCCGGCCGCAGCCGCCGTCTCGACTCGGTTCGAGAGCCGCAAGGAGGACATCCTGACCGGCGCCGCCGCGCTGATCAACCGGCAAGGGCTGCGGGACACCACGCTCGCGGTGATCGCGTCGGAGATCGGCCTCAACCTCAAGAGCCTCCGCTACTACTACGAGCGCCGCGAGGACCTCGTCGCGGCCACGTTCCTGCGCTCGATCCAGCTGCACCGGAACCTGGTGGAGAACGCTCTGGCGCTGCCGGACGCCGAGGCTCGCGTGCGCCGGTTCGTCTCCGACTACTTCGCGCTCCGCGCCGCGGTCGCGCGCGGCGACGCGGCGCCGTTCGTGCACTTCGGCGACCTCAGGGCACTCGTCCCGCCGCAGTCCGACCCGGTGACCGCCGAGTACCTCGGCTTCTTCCGTCGGGTCCGCGACCTGCTCGCCGACCCGGAGCGGCCGGTCGGCCGCGCGCTGGCCAACGCGCGCGCGCACATGCTCATCTCCCAGCTGCTATGGTCGGTCATCTGGGCCGAGCGGTCCGAGCTCGGCGATCACCCGGCCGTCGCGCACCGCTTCTGCGACGCCCTGCTCGGCGGCCTGGCGCGCGGACCGGTGTCGCTTCCGATCTCTGCAGCGCCGGCCATGTCGGCCGCGACGGGCGAGAAGCTCAGCACGGAGTCGTTCCTCCGCGCCGCGACGCGCTCGATCAACGCGGACGGCTATCGCGGCGCTGCGGTCGACCGCATCTCGGCGCGCCGCCACGTGCCCCAGGGGTCCTTCTACCACCACAACGACACTAGGGACGGCCAGGGGGTG
>CAXTNB010000238.1:0-1276 GCA_964245385.1 uncultured Acetobacteraceae bacterium
AACCCCGCCCTCCCCCCCGGGCTGGCCCACCCCCCCGCGCCCCGCGCGCCTCGCCGAGTTCAACGACTGGACGGTCTACGGCGTGAAGCCGATCCGTCCGCTCGCCGAGAGCTGGACCGGCACCGCCGCGAAGGCGAGGCCGCAGACGCAGCATGCCGGCTGACGCGGTCCCGATCCTGGCGCGGCCCGGCGCATCCGGCCGCGGCCGGCACGGTGCCGCGGCGGCGAGGCTGCACGGCCCGTTCGCGCGCTGGCTGCTGTGGGCCGGAGCCGGGACGCTGCTGCTCGTGCTGTCCGGCGTGCGGCTCGACCATCCGGTGGCGCGCTACGTGCACGAGCGGGTCGCCTTCTCCCGCGATGCCCGGCGCCTGGTGCACATCCCCGAGCTGGTGATCCTGGCCAGTGCCGCCGGCACCGTGCTGCTGGGCGCCTGGTCGGCGTTCGTCGGACGGCTGAGCGGGATCTGGCGGCAGCTGCTGCTGGCCTCGATCAGCGTCTGCATCGCGATCACGCTCACCGACCTCCTCAAGGTCTGGTTCGGCCGCATCCCGCCGCTGCGCTGGTATCACCAGCAATGGCACAATTTCTACGCCTACCTGTCCGGCTCCTTCCCGTCGGGCCACATGACCGCGATGGGCGCGATCGGGCCGTTCCTGTGGGCGCGGTCGCGCTGGCTGATGCTGCCGCTGCTGGCGGCGGGGCTCGCCGCCTGCTACGGGCTCGTCGCCCAGCAGGCGCACTTCGTCTCCGACCTGTTCGGCGGCCTGCTGGTCGGCGGCTCGGTCGGCTACGCCGTCCGCTGCGTCGACGCGCGACCCCGGGTGCCATGACCGCGAACGCAGCGGAGCGGCGCCCCGACCGATGAACCAGGTCGACGCGATCGTCATCGGCGCCGGCGCCGTCGGCCTGGCCGCGGCGCGTGCGCTCGCGCGCAGCGGGCGCGAGACGCTGGTGGTCGAGCGCGAGCTCTCGTTCGGCACCGCCTCGTCGTCGCGCAACAGCGAGGTGATCCATGCCGGGATCTACTACCCCGCCGGCTCGGCCAAGGCGCGGCTCTGCGTCGCCGGCCGCCACCTGCTCTACGAGTTCCTCCAGGAGCACGGCGTCGCCCATCGGCGCTGCGGCAAGCTGCTGGTCGCGGACGGCGCGCAGGACGAGGCGCGGCTGGACCGGATCGCCGCCCACGCGGCGGCGAACGGCGTCGGCGACCTGCGCAAGCTGGAGGCGGGTGCTGCGCGCGAGCTGGAGCCGGAGCTGCGCTGCAGCGCCGCCTACC
>CAXTNB010000238.1:1286-4843 GCA_964245385.1 uncultured Acetobacteraceae bacterium
ATGCTGTACGCCTACTGCGCCGAACGCGGCGTGGCGGCGCAGCGCTGCGGCAAGCTGATCGTCGCCACCTCCGACGAGGAATCGGCCCAGCTCGCCGGCATCCAGGCCCGGGCCGAGGCGAACGGCGTCGAGGGCATGCGTCCGCTCACCGCCGCCGAGGCGCAGGTGATGGAGCCGCAGCTCCGTTGCACGGCGGCGCTGCTCTCGCCCAGCACCGGCATCCTGGACAGCCACGGCTACATGCTGGCCCTGATCGGCGATCTCGAGCGCGACGGCGGCATGATCGCCTACGCGACGCCGGTCGAGCACTGGCACGCCGAGCCGGACGGGATCGTGCTGCGCACCGGCGGCCAGGAGCCCACGGTCGTCAAGGCCGGCGTGGTGGTGAACGCCGCCGGACACGGCGCACCGCCCCTGGTGGCGGGCCTCGCCGGCTATCCGGCGGACCGTCCGGTGGCGCAGCACTTCGCCAAGGGGAGCTACTTCTCGCTGCAGGGCCGGCCGCCGTTCTCGCGCCTGGTCTATCCGGCACCCGGCGCCGCGAGCCTCGGCGTGCACGCCACGATCGACCTCGCCGGGCGCATGCGCTTCGGCCCGGACATCGAGTGGGTCGCCGACGAGCATCAGCTCTCGGTCGATCCGGCACGTGCCGCGATGTTCTACGAGGCGATCCGCCGCTACTGGCCGGCGCTGCCCGACGCGGCGCTGGTGCCGGACTATGCCGGCATACGGCCCAAGATCCACGGGCCGGACCAGCCGATGCCGGACTTCCGCATCGAGGGTCCGGACGATCACGGGATCGCCGGCCTGATCAACCTGCTGGGCATCGAGAGTCCGGGACTGACGGCGAGCCTGGCGATCGCCGACGAGTTGATGCGCAAGATACACTGAGGCATCTCCCGGCGACCCCAGCCCGACCAAGTCCTGCGCGCGACGCTGCTGCGTGGCCACCCCATTCTATTGATTGTTTTTTGACGACGAGCTGGATCTTCAGCCCTGTAGAGATCCGCGACCACCTGGATGTCGATGCATGAAGACCAGTTCCGTGATGTTGGGCGCGACCGCCAGCGCGTCGAAGCCGCAGCTCCGGGCGGTGACGGCGGACCGGGTCTGGAGCTGGGTGGCCAATCTCCTGCTCGGCCTGATCATCGTCCTGCCGTTCGGCGCCACCAGCGTGCTGCCGCTGCTGGACTATCCCAACCACCTGGCGCGCATGGGCATCCTCGCCGCGCACGGCGGCGACGCGGCGTTGAACGCCATGTACCGCGTGCACTGGGCGCTGTTCCCGAACCTCGCGATGGACCTCATCGTCCCGCAGCTGGCCCGGCTGCTGCCGCTCGGCGCCGCCGGCAGCCTGTTCGCGGCCGCGGCGGCGCTGCTGTGCGTGTCGGGCACGATCGCGCTGCACCGCGCGCTGTTCCGCGCCTCGCTGTGGCCCTACGTCAGCGCGCTGACCGCGTACAACTTCGTCCTGACCAACGGCTTCCTCAACTACCTGTTCGGCCTGGGCGTGGCACTCTGGGCCGCCGCAGGCTGGATCAGGCTGACGTCGCGCAGCCTGCCGATCCGCGCCGGCTTCGCCCTGCTCGCCGGCCTCGCCTGCCTGATCTGCCACATCTTCGCCTTCGCGATCCTGGCCCTGCTCTGCGGCTCGATCGAGCTGGTCCGGCTGTGGCGGGTGCTGCACGAGGCCGGCGGAGCGCGGTGGCGCGACCTTCCGGCGCAGCTGCTGCCCGCCGCCGTGTCGCTGCTCGCCGCGACGGCGCTGCCGTTCCTGACCTACAAGCTGCTCGGGCCGTCCAACACCTACTCCAGTCCGGACCAGGGCCGGCTGTTCCTGGAGCAATTGGCGCAGCACGGCTTCCTCGCCGAGCCGAAGATGCGGCTGCTCTGGCTGCTCGGCACCGTCGGCGCGCCGAACCGCGAACTCGACCTGATCGCGGCGGGGGTGCTGGCGGCGATCCCGCTGCTGGCGATCGCCCGCCGCTCGCTGTTCCTCGGGCCGGAGCCGCTGCTGGCGGCCGCGATCCTGCTCGTCGCCTTCCTGGTGCTGCCGAGCACGGCGATTGACAACGGCATGGTCTATCCCCGCCTGGCGCTGCCCGTCGTGCTGCTGTGCATCGCCGGCATCCGGCCGTCGCTGCCGCGTCGCCTCGGCATCGCGGCCGCCGTCGCGGTCGTCGCCCTGACGCTGTTCCACGCCGCCGGCACCGCCTCGGTGTGGAGCCGGCAGCGGGCGGTGCTGCAGGATCTGCGCTCGGTGACCCGGGAGGTGGCGCCGTGCAGCCGCGTGCTGGCGACGCGCGACGGCAGCAACGCCTGGATGGTCGAGCGCGACGAGCCCGCGGTCTCGCGCATCTTCTACAACGGCGTGGCCTACGCCAACCTGCCGGCCTGGGTGATGATGCAGCGGCGCGCCTACTGGCCGATGATCTTCGCCCAGACCGGCAAGCAGCCGCTGGAGGTGCGGCCGCCCTTCGACCGGATGCAGCAGAACGACGGCTACCTGCCGCTGACGCAGCAGCTCCGGCTCGGGCCGGACAGCCCCCCCGTCGCCGGCAGCAACCGCTGGCCGTCGCAGCTCACGGACTGGCGTCACCGCTACGACTACGTGCTCATCCTGCACCAGCATCCCGACACCGTCCTGCCCGACGGGCTGCAGCTGCGGGCGCGCAGCGGCTTCGCCGCCCTCTACCGCGTCACGACGGCGACGCCGCACGCCGCCTGCGGCGGATGACGCGGCGTCGCGCTGTCATAACATTTTGACGCCGCACGGTTGCTGAACGGCGGGCAGATCGTCCACACTCGACCGGCACGGCGACCGGGGCCTGCTTCAGGACGCGGGGCCATCCCTCGTGTCCTGGTGGAGCGCCACGTTGCCCTCGCCGACCGACTTCCTGCGCACGCATCAGGCCCAGCTCGCCGCGATCGTCGGCGCCATCGCCGCGGGCGAGGCGTCCGGCGTCGCCGACATCCTGGCCGCCGTGACGCCGGGCGGCGGCAAGTCGCTGCTGCCGGTGATCGCGGCGGCGCGGCTGATCGAGGCCGGCGTCGTCGACCGCGTCTGCTGGGTGGTGCCGCGCGACAGCCTGCGCCTGCAGGCCGAGGAGGCGTTCACCGACGGGCTGTGGCGCGCCCGCCTCGGCCACGCCTGCGCAGTGCGCGCCGCCGACAACGCCGCCGACCCGAGCCGCGGCCTCGCCGGCTACGTCACCACCTACCAGGGGCTGGCGGCGGCGCCGGCGCTGCACCTCGCCGAGTTCCGCCGCGCCCGCTACCTGCTGGTGATCGACGAGATGCATCACCTGCCGGCGCTGCCGGAGACGGCCGATGCCGCATCCGGCCAGGACGAGGCGTCCGGCTGGAGCCGGACGCTGCTGCCGCTGCTGGAGACGGCGCGGCTGCGCCTGCTGCTGTCCGGCACCCTGGAGCGCGCCGACGGGCGCGGCATCCTCTGGCTGCCGTACCGGCGCGGACCGCGCAGCGCCACCCGCGAGGTCGATCTCGCCGCACCCGGCTGGGCGGTGGTGGGCTACAGCCGGGCGCAGGCGCTGGCC
>CAXTNB010000239.1:0-4080 GCA_964245385.1 uncultured Acetobacteraceae bacterium
CCGCTTCGTCGTCCACGCTCATATCGCGCCGTGCCGCGGCGGCGGCACGCCGTTGAGGTGGTAGTTGCCGATCGCCGCGTACTTCCAGCGCACCGGATCGTGCAGCGTGTGCACGCGCACGTTGCGCCAGTGGCGGTCGAGATTGTGCTGCGCCAGCGCCGAGCGGGTGCCGGCGAGCTCGTGCAGCCTGTTGGCCGCCGCCAGCGCCGCCTCGGTGCCCCAGGCGCGCGCCTCGGCGACCGCGACCGAGGCGCGGGCGACGCTGTCCTCGCTCGGATCGCGCATCGCGACGTCGACCGCGCGGCCGGCGCGCGCCAGCAGCGCCTCGGCGGCGTTCTGCCGCAGCGTGAGGTCGCCGATCGCGGCGACGGTGTAGGGGTCCTCGGTGGCGCGATCGCGGCCGCTGTCGATCCAGGGCCGGGTGTGCCGGCGCACGAAGTCGATGGTGTCGTCGAGGGCGGCGCGGCCGATGCCGATGTCGATCGCGGCGTGGATGACCTGGCCGAGCGGGCCCATGGAGGTCGGGCGGTCGAACGCGTCCTGGAACGGGATCACCGCGTCGGCCTCCACCGCCACGTGCTCGAAGATCGTGGTGCCGCTGCCCGTGGTGCGCTGGCCGAAGCCGGACCAGTCGTCGATCAGGGTGACGCCCGGCGCCGTCGGCCGGACGAAGGCGAAGACGATGCGCTCGGCCTCGTCCTTCGCCACCGCGGCGACCCAGTCGGCGAACAGCGCCCCGGTCGAGTAGAACTTGCGGCCGTCGAGGATCAGCTCGCCACCGTCGCCGGCACCCGCGGCGCGGAGCACCGTCTCGTAGTCGTGCGCGCTCTTGCTGCCGGCCTCGCTCAGCGCGTTGCCGAACCGCTCGCCCGCCAGCACGCGGCCGAACCAGAAGCGCTTCTGCGCCTCGCTCGCGGTCAGCCGGATCGCCTCCACCACGAAGAAATGGTTCTGCGGGATCTGGCCGATGCTGCCGTCGGCGGCGGAGACGATGGCGGTGACCTCGGCGAGCGTCGCCGCCGACACCTCGGCACCGCCATAGGCGCGCGGCACCGTGATCGCCCACAGGCCGCTGCGGGCGTAGCGCTCGATCTCGTCGCGCGGCAGGCGGCGCTCGCGGTCGCGCTCGGCCGCACCCGGCGCGAACGCGGCGGCGAGCTCGCGCGCCACCGCCACCGCCTCGGCGTCGTCGCGGATGACCGGGGTCGTCGGGGTCTGGATGGCGGCACTCCTGCGGCGACCGCGGCGGCGTGTCGGAAAGCCGCGGCGGGATGATGGGCGCCGAGGCGCGGCCCGGGGCCGCCCAGCTTCTCGCGCAGGGTGCCGGCGCGGTACTCGGTCTTGTAGCGGCCGCGACGCTGCAGCTCGGGCACCAGCAGGTCGGCGATGTCGGCGAAGCTCTCCGGGGTCACCACGTAGGCCAAGTTGAAGCCGTCGATGCCGGTCTCCCGCACCCAGTCCTGCATCTCGTCGGCGACCTGCGCCGGCGAGCCGACCAGCAGCGGGCCGAACCCGCCGATGCCGACATGCTCGGCCACCTGGCGCACGGTCCAGACCCGGCCCGGGTCGGCGGTGGTGAAGGACTCGACCGCGGAATGCACCGCCTCGTTGCGTATGTAGCGGATCGGCTCGTCGAGGTCGTAGGCGGAGAAGTCGATCCCGGTCCAGCCGGAGATCAGCGTCAGCGCGCCCTCGTGGCTGACGTAGCGGCGATACTCCGCGTGCTTCTGCCGCGCCTCGTCCGCGGTGCGCCCGACGATCGCGGTGGTGAGGTTGAGGATGCGGATCTCGGCAGGGTCGCGGCCGTACGCCGCGGCGCGCGCGCGGAGGTCGGCGACGTAGCGCGTCGCCACCGCCTTGCTGGGTGCCGCCATGAACACGCACTCCGCGTGGCGGGCGGCGAAGTCGCGTCCCTTGCCGGAGGTGCCGGCCTGGAACAGCACCGGCGTGCGCTGCGGCGACGGCTCGCTCAGGTGGATCGCGTCGAGCTTGAAGAACGCCCCCTCGTGCCGGACGCGGTGCACCCGCGCGGGATCGGTGAAGACGCCGCGGGCTCGGTCGCGCAGCACCGCGCCGTCCTCCCAGCTGCCCTCCCAGAGCTTGTAGACCAGCTCCATGTACTCCTCGGCGATCTGGTAGCGCGTGTCGTGCTTCTGCTGGGTCGCCGCACCGGAGACGCCGCGCGCGGCGCTGTCGAGGTAGCCGGTGACGATGTTCCAGCCGATCCGCCCGCGCGTCAGGTGGTCGAGCGTGGACATGCGCCGGGCGAAGGTGAAGGGCGGCTCGTAGGACAGCGTGCAGGTCACGCCGAAGCCGAGATGCTCGGTCGCCGCCGCCATCGCCGACACCGTCAGCAGCGGGTCGTTGAGCGGCACCTGCGTCGCCTCGCGCAGTGCGATGTCGGTGTTGCCGCCGTAGACGTCGTAGACGCCGAGCACGTCGGCGAGGAACAGCGCGTCGAACTTGCCGCGCTCCAGGATGCGCGCGAGGTCGGTCCAGTACGACAGGTCGACGTAGCGGTCGGCGCAATCGCGCGGATGCCGCCACAGTCCCGGCGACTGGTGCACGACGCAGTTCATGTCGAAGGCGTTGAACAGGATCTCGCGCCGCACCGGCCTTGCCTCGACGTCAAATCCAGGCATGGCGGGGCGGCAGCACGCCGTTGAGCGCGTGGTCGCCGATGAGCGCGTATTTCCAGCGCACCGGATCGTGCAGGGTGTGGGTGCGGGCGTTGCGCCAGTGCCGGTCGAGCCCGTGCTGCGCCAGCGCCGAGCGGGTGCCGGCGAGCTCGTGCAGCTTGTTGCCGGCGAGGATCGCGATCTCGGTGGTCAGCACCTTGGCCTCCGCGACCTTGAGCGAGGCCGCACCCACCGTTGCCTCGTCGGCCTGCGCGATCGCGCGATCCACCGCGCCCCCGGCCTGCTCCAGCACCGCCTCGGCGGCGTGCAGCCGGATCACCAGGTCGCCGACCGCGGCGATGGTGTACGGGTCCTCCCAGGCATGGTCCTTGCCGCTGTCGATCCACGGGCGGCTGAGGGTGCGCACGAAGCGGACGGTGTCGGCGATCGCGGCGCGCGCGATGCCGAGATCGACCGCCGCCTGGATGATCTGCGAGACCGGTCCGTTCGCCGACGGCCGGTCGTAGCCGAGGTAGGCCGGCACGACGTTCCTCGCCTCGACGAACACCTCGCGCAGCGACACGCTGCCGCTCGCCGTGGTGCGCTGGCCGAAGCCGCTCCAGTCGTCGGTGATGGTCAGCCCGGGCGCCTCGGGGTCGGCGAACACCAGGTAGACCTTGCCGTCCTCGCCGGTGGCGGCGACCGGGATGATGTCGGCGAACAGCGCGCCGGTGGAATAGAACTTCTCGCCGGTCACCCGGAAGCCGTCGCCGTCCCGCGTCAGGCGGGTGTCGAAGGTGCCGGCGTCGCGGCTGCCGGCTTCCGAGAAGGCGTTGCCGAAGCGACGGCCCTGCAGCACGCCGGCATAGAAGCGACGCTTCTGCTCCTCGTCGGCGGTGAAGCGGAGCGCCTCGACGACGCCGAGGTGGTTCTGCGGGATCTGGCCGATCGAGGGGTCCGCCTCCGAGATGATGGCGACCACCTCCGCCACGGTGGCGAACGAAACCTCGGCGCCGCCATGGGCGCGCGGCACGGTGATCCCCCACAGGCCGCTCGACGAGAACAGGTCGAGCTCGGCGCGCGGCAGGATGCGCTGCTGGTCGCGCGCGACCGCGCCCTCCGCCAGCCGCGGCGCCAGGCCGCGGGCGACAGCGATGGCCTCGGCATCGTCGCGGATGACGTGGGCGGCGGCTCGCGTGACGGCGTCGTGCTGTGCGATCTGGTCCATGATCTCTTCCGGTTCGGGCTCCATCGTCCGCGGCCGCGCCGCGCTCCTGGTCAAAACACCGCTTTGCCTTGTTGATTGGGACGCTACCCGCTGGGACCGGCGGGATGCAAGGTGCTGGCGGGAATCACGATCGCGTCTCGTAGGTCAGGCGGCGGTGGGGGTGCTGTTGCTCGAGGCCGGGACAGCAGGGGGCGGGAGGGAGGGTGAAGCCGGCGGGGGCGCCGCGCCCCGCCC
>CAXTNB010000239.1:4090-4829 GCA_964245385.1 uncultured Acetobacteraceae bacterium
TTGCGCGAGGCCGGGACAGCAGGCAAGGGCTCTGCCCTTGACCCGCTGGGGCCGGCGGCCCCAGACCCCTCGTCATGAGGTATCCTCACGGCGGCACGACGGCCTCCGGGCCGCGACGCGTCCCGGGCATGGCGGAGCAGCGCGCCACCCGCGTGGTGTTCTTCGTCACGGGCTTCGGCAACGCCGCCTGGGCCGCGCTGGTGCCGTTCGCCAAGGCGCGCGCCGACGTCAGCGACGCGACGCTCGGGGTGCTCCTGCTGTGCCTCGGGATCGGCTCGATCGTCACCATGCCGCTCTCCGGCGCATGCGCCGCCAGGTTCGGCTGCCGCCGGGTCATGATCGCCGCCGCCCTGGTGGTCGCCGCCTCGCTGCCCCTGCTCGCGACCCTCTCCGCGCTCCCGGCACTCGCGTTGGCCCTGATGGTGTTCGGCGCCGGGATCGGCGCGATCGACGTCGCGATGAACATTCAGGCGATCATCGTGCAGCGGGCCAGCGGACGCTCGATGATGTCGGGGTTCCACGGCCTGTTCAGCCTGGGCGGCATCGCCGGCGCCGGCGGCATGGCGGCGCTGCTGGTCGCCGGCGCCTCGCCGCTGGCCGCGAGCGCCTGCGTGTCGCTCGGCATCCTCGCCGCGATCGCGATCGCCGGTTCCGACTTCCTGCCCTACGGCGCCAGGAACGACGGCCCGGCGTTCGCGCTGCCGCACGGCATCGTGCTGTTCATCGGCACGCTCTGCTT
>CAXTNB010000240.1:0-4067 GCA_964245385.1 uncultured Acetobacteraceae bacterium
TCTGCCAGCTGCTGATGGCCGACGAGATCAACCGCGCCAGCCCGCGCACGCAGTCCGCCCTGCTGCAGGCGATGCAGGAGCATCGCGTCGCGGTCGCCGGCGTCGACCACGCGCTGCCGCACCCGTTCCACGTGCTGGCGACGCAGAACCCGATCGAGCAGGAAGGCACCTATCCGCTGCCGGAGGCGCAGCTCGACCGCTTCATGCTGCAGATCGAGCTCTCCTATCCCGACGAGCGCGAGGAGCGGGCGATGCTGCTGGCCACCACCGGGGCGCAGCAGGCGACGGCCGAGCCGGTGCTGCAGGGCGGCGAGCTGGTCGAGGCGCAGACGCTGATCCGCCGGCTGCCGGTCGGCGAGCGGGTGGTGGACGCGATCCTGCGGCTGGTGCGGAGCGCCAGGCCCGAGGGCAGCGACGACGCCAGGCTGGCGCGCAACGTCGCCTGGGGTCCCGGGCCGCGCGCGGCGCAGGCGCTGATGCTGGCCTGCCGGGCGCGCGCGCTGCTGGAGGGGCGGCTCTCGCCCAGCATCGACGACGTCGCCGCCCTCGCCCAACCCGTCCTGCGGCATCGCATGGCGCTCACCTTCGCCGCGCGTGCGGAAGGCGCCACCCTGTCGGGTCTCATCGACGGGCTGGTGCATCGCCTGGGGTGAGCCGGTCCCCGACCGCCTGGTTCGGTCCGCGGCGCGGCCGGGAGGCGGCGTCGCCGCGCCGGGCGCCCGATCCGATGCGCCACCTCGGGCTCGCCGAGGCGCAGGCGCTCGGCGCCCGGCTGCCGGCGCTGCTGGTGGCGGCGGAGCGGGTCGCCGCCACGGTGGCGCAGGGCGTGCACGGCCGCCGACGCGCCGGCATGGGCGACAGCTTCTGGCAGTATCGGCAGGCGCTGCCCGGGGAGGCCGCCTCGCGCATCGACTGGCGGCAATCGGCGCGCTCCAGCCGCGCCTACGTGCGCGAGACGGAGTGGGAAGCCGCGCAGAGCGTCTATCTCTGGCACGACCGGTCGGCCAGCATGCGCTGGCGCTCGCGCCCGGAGCTGCCGCACAAGCTGGAGCGGGCGCAGCTGCTGCTGCTGGCACTGGCGTCGCTGCTGCTGCGCGGCGGCGAGCACGTGCGGACGCTGGAGGGCGCCGTGCCGGTCTCCGGCCAGGCGGGCCTGGAGCGGCTGGCGGCGACGCTGGGAGCGCGCGACGAGCCGTCCGGGGCGCCGGGCCTGCCGTCGGCGTCGCTGCCGATGCCGCGGCACGCCCGCCTGGTGCTGATCGGCGACATGCTGGCCGAGCCGGACGACGCCCAGGCGCTGTTCTCCAGGCTGTCGGCGATCCCGGTCGCCTGCACGGTGCTGCAGCTGCTCGACCCGGCGGAGCTGTCGCTGCCGTATAGCGGGCGGGTGCGCTTCGAGGGCCTGGAGGGAGAGGCGTCGCTGCTCACCCCGCGCGCCCAGGATCTCGAGGCCGCCTACGCCGACGCGATGGCGGCGCACCAGCGGCGTCTGGCGGCGCTGAGCGCCAGCGCCGGCTTCGCCCTGATCCGGCACCGCACCGATCAGCCGCCGCAGGCCGGGCTGCTGGCGCTGTATCAGGCGCTGCATCGCAGCGGCGACACCCTGCACGGCGCCGCCACGGTGGCGGGATGATCCTCGCCGCACCCCTGATGCTGCTGGGCCTGCTGGCGCTGCCGCTGCTGTGGTGGCTGCTGCGCGCGATCCCCCCGGCGCCGCGGCGGCAGTCCTTCCCGGCGATCCGCCTGCTCGCCGGGCTGCAGTCGCGGCGTCAGGAGGCGCAGCGCGCGCCGCCCTGGCTGCTGCTGCTGCGCCTGCTGATCGGCTGCGTGCTGGTGCTCGGGCTGGCGCAGCCGGTGCTGGTGCGGCAGGGGGCCGCGCCCGCACGCGGCCGGGTGCTGCTGATCGTGCTCGACGACGGCTGGGCCGCCGCCGCCGAGTGGCCGCGCCGCATCGCCGCGCTGGACGCGCTGCTCGATCGCGCCGGCCGCGCCGGCCAGCGCGTGCGCCTGCTCGGCACCGCGGCCGACGAGACCGGCGTGATCCGGCTTCCTGGCGCCGCGGTGCGGCCGGACGCGCTGCGCGCGGCGGTGGATTCCAGGCGTCCCCGCTCCTGGAACACCGACCGCGCCGCCGCCGCGCGCGCCCTCGCGGCGCTGGCCGGACCGGCCGACGAGGTCGCCTACCTCTGCGACGGCGTGGCGACGCCCGCCGACGCGGCGTTGCGGACCGCCCTGCAGCGCTTCGGCACGGTGCGCGAGTGGCGCGCCGGCGGCGGGCGGCTGCGCCTGATGCTGCCTCCGGCCTCGACCGCCGACGGCCTGACCGTGCGCGTCGGCGCCCTGCCGCAGGCGGCCGCGCGCGGCTTCTCGGTGCGCGCCGAGGACGCCGACGGCGGCACGCTCGCGCGCGTCGGCGGCAGCATCGCGGCGCGGGCGTCGCAGGGCGAGGTGCCGATCATCCTGCCGGTCGAGCTGCGCAACCGGCTGGCGCGGCTGGTGCTGGAGGACGCGCCGGGACCGGCGGGACTGCGCCTGCTCGACGAGGGCGACCGCAGGCGGCCGGTCGGGCTGCTGGCATCCGGCAGCTTCACCGACGCGCCGCTGCTGGGCCCGCTGTTCTACCTGCGGCGCGCGCTGTCGCCGGACACCGAGCTGCGCAGCGGCGACGCGGCGACCCTGCTGTCGCGCCAGATCTCGGTGCTGATCGCGCCCGACGGCACGCTGGAGGACGCGCAGGTGCTGCATCGTGTCGCAGACTGGGTGCGGCAGGGCGGCATGCTGATCCGCTTCGCCGGGCCCAGGCTCGCGGCGATGGACCGGAGCGATCCGCCCGACGACGTGGCGGAGGCCGACTTCGTGTCGCGCACCCTGCTGCCGGCACCGCTGCTCGACGGCGCGCGCACGCTGGGCGGCGCGATGTCGTGGAGCCGGCCGGCGACGCTGGCGGCGTTCAGCGCCGATACCCCGTTCGCCGGCCTGCGTGCGCCGGCCGACGTCACCGTCTCGCGCCAGGTGCTGGCGCGGCCGACCACCAGCCTGGAGGCGCAGAGCTGGGCGCGGCTGTCCGACGGCACGCCGCTGGTGACGCACGCGGCCCTCGGCGCCGGCCAGGTGGTGCTGTTCCACGTCACCAGCACGTCGGACTGGTCGACGCTGCCGTTCTCCGGCCTGTTCGTCCAGATGCTGCACCGGCTGGTGGAGCGCTCGGTGGGGCTGAGCACGCAGGGCGGCGACGCGGTGCTGGCGCCGGTCTCGATCTTCGACGGCGACGGCGTGCTCGGCGTGCCGCCGCCCGCGGCGCGCGGCCTGCCGGCGCGCGCCTTCGGCAGCACCGCGGCCTCGCCGCTGCATCCGCCGGGGCTGTATGGGCCGACCGCCGACCGGCGCACCCTCAATGCCGGGGACGGTCTGCCGCCGCTGGCCGCGGCACCGCCGTTCGCCGCCGCCTCCGACCTCGCCGGCGGCGTGCCCGACCGGCCGCTCGGTCCCTGGCTGCTGGCGCTGGGCCTGGTCCTGCTCGCGATCGAGCTGGTGGCGACGTTGCGGCTGCGCGGGCTGCTGTCGCTGCCGACCGGCGCCAGGCGGGCCTGCTGCTGCTCGGCACGCTGCTGGGCGCGCTGGCCTGCGCCCGGACCGTCCGCGCCGACGACGTGCCGCCGGCCTCGCTGCAGACGCGCCTCGGCTACGTGGTCACCGGCGACGCGCAGACCGACAGCGTCTCGCGCGAGGGCCTCGAGGGGCTGTCGAACTACGTCAACGCCCGCACCTCCGCGGTGCTCGGCCCTCCCGACGCGGTGCATCCCGGCCACGACGACCTCGCCTTCTACCCGCTGCTGTACTGGCCGATCACCGGCGCGAGCACGACGGACCCGGCGGCGATCGCGGCGCTGAACAGCTACATGACGCACGGCGGCATCCTGCTGATCGACGCCAAGGGCAGCGGCGCCGGCAGCGGCGGTCCCGGCGGCGGCGATGCCGGCGGAGGGAGCTTCACCGGACTGGCCGCGGCGGGCCCGGCGGCGCTGCGTCAGGCGACGCGCGGGCTGGCCATCCCGCCCCTGACCCCG
>CAXTNB010000240.1:4077-4737 GCA_964245385.1 uncultured Acetobacteraceae bacterium
GCATGAACCCGGCCGGTCCGCAGGCGCTGCGCCGCGCCACCCAGGGGCTTGACATCCCACCGCTGCGGCCGGTCGACAGCCGCCACGTGCTGTCGCACAGCTTCTACCTGCTGCGCAGCTTCCCCGGCCGCTACGTCGGCGCCCCGGTCTGGGTCGCCGCGAGCGGGGAGCAGGGCAACGACAATGTCAGCCCGCTGATTCTCGGCGCCAACGACTGGGCCTCGGCCTGGGCCACCGACCCGGCGGGCGATACCCCCTACGCGGTGATCCCCGGCGGCGAGGCGCAGCGCACGCTGGCCTACCGCTTCGGCGTCAATGCGGTGATCTACGCGCTGACCGGCAACTACAAGGCCGACCAGGTGCACGTCCCGGCACTGCTGCAGCGGCTGGGCGAATGAGCGCGCCCGCCGCCCTCGCCGGCGCCGTCGTCGCACCCGCCGCGGCCGCGCCGAGCACCCACGTGGCGTCGCTCGATTGGGCGCCGCTGCTGCCGGTGGGGCTGCTGGTCGGGCTCGGGGTGCTCTGCGCGCTGGCGCTCGGGCTCGCCTTCGCGCGCCGGGCGAGCGGCACCGCCTGGCGGCTGCTCGCCGCGGCGCTGCTGCTGCTGTGGCTCTCCGGGCCGCACCTGGTGCGCGCGACCTGGCAGGCGCTGCCGCAGAC
>CAXTNB010000241.1:0-3890 GCA_964245385.1 uncultured Acetobacteraceae bacterium
CCGCCGCCGCCGTGCGGGATGCAGAAGGTCTTGTGCAGGTTGAAGTGGCTGACGTCGGCGCCGTAGCAGCCGGGGCGGGACAGGCCGACCTGGGCGTTGAGGTTGGCGCCGTCGAGATACACCTGCCCGCCCGCCTCGTGCACCAGCTCGCAGATCGTGCGCACCTGCTCCTCGAACACGCCGTGGGTGGAGGGATAGGTGATCATGATCGCCGCCAGCCGGTCGCGATGCACCGCGATCCTGGCCCGGAGGTCGTGGACGTCGACGTTGCCCTCGCGGTCGCAGCCCACCACCACCACGCGCATGCCGGCCATCTGCGCCGAGGCCGGGTTGGTGCCGTGCGCGGAGGCCGGGATCAGGCAGATGTCGCGCTCCGGATGGCCCTGGGCGCGGTGGTAGCCGCGTATCGCCAGCAGCCCGGCATACTCGCCCTGCGCGCCGGAGTTCGGCTGCAGCGACACCGCGTCGTAGCCGCTGATGCGGCACAGTGCGGCCTGCAGCTCGCCGAACAGCCGGTGGTAGCCGCGCGCCTGCTCGGCCGGTGCCAAGGGATGCATGTCGCAGAAGCCGGGCCAGCTGATCGGCATCATCTCGACGGTGGCGTTCAGCTTCATCGTGCACGAGCCGAGCGGGATCATGCTGCGGTCGAGTGCCAGGTCCTTGTCCGACAGCCGGCGCAGGTAGCGCAGCAGGTCGGTCTCGGAGCGGTGCGCGTGGAACACCGGGTGGGTCATGAACGCCCCCGTGCGGACCAGCGGTGCCGGGATCGCGTCGTCGGGCGCGCCCAGGGCCGCCTCGACGGCGTCGAGGCGGTCGCCGTCGGCGCAGAACGCCGACCACACCGCGCGCACCGTGTCCCGGCCGCTGGTCTCGTCGAGGCTGATGCCGATGCGGCCGCTGCCGGGGTGGCGGCGCAGGTTGATGCCGCCGTCGCACGCGCGCTCCAGCACGCGCTCGGCACCGGCACCGGCGTCCACCGTGACGGTGTCGAAGAACGCCGCGGTCTCCACCGTAACACCGAGCGCGCGCAGCCCGCTCGCCAGGATCGCGGTCAGGCGATGGGTGCGTCGCGCGATCGCGCGCAGCCCGTCCGGCCCGTGATAGACCGCGTACATCGAGGCGATGACGGCGAGCAGCACCTGGGCGGTGCAGATGTTCGAGGTCGCCTTCTCGCGACGTATGTGCTGCTCGCGTGTCTGCAGGGCGAGCCGGTAGGCAGGCCGGCCGTGGCTGTCGATCGACACGCCGACCAGCCGGCCGGGTATCGCGCGCTTGAAGGCGTCGCGCACCGCGATGTAGGCGGCGTGCGGGCCGCCGAAGCCCATCGGCACGCCGAAGCGCTGCATCGAGCCCACGGCGATGTCGGCACCCAGCGCGCCGGGCGGCGTCAGCAGCGTCAGGGCGAGCGGATCGGCGGCCATCGTGACGATGGCGCCGGCCTCGCGCAGCGCGGCGATGGTGGCGCGATGGTCGCGCAGCGCGCCGGAGCTGCCGGGATAGTGCAGCAGCGCCCCGAACACGGCGGCGGGATCGAGGTCGCGGGCCGGATCGCCGACCACCAGCCGCCAGCCGAGCGGCTCGGCGCGGGTGCGCAGCACGGCCAGGGTCTGCGGGTGGGTGTCGGCGTCGACGAAGAAGTTCGGCTGCTTGACCGCGCTCACGCGGCGCGACAGCGCCATCGCCTCCGCCGCGGCGGTCGCCTCGTCGAGCAGCGAGGCGTTGGCGACGTCGAGGCCGGTCAGGTCGCAGACCAGGGTCTGGAAGTTCAGCAGCGCCTCCAGCCTGCCCTGGCTGATCTCCGGCTGGTACGGCGTGTAGGCGGTGTACCAGGCCGGGTTCTCCAGGACGTTGCGCCCGATCACCGGCGGCAGGATGGTGCCGTGGTAGCCCTGGCCGATCAGCGAGGTCAGCACCCGGTTCTCGCCGGCGATGGCGCGCAGCCGCGCCAGCACCTCGGTCTCGGTCAGGGCGGGCGTCGGATCGGCCGGCAGCGCCTCGAGGATCGAGGCCGGCACGGTCCGGGCGATCAGCGAGGACAGGTCGCTCGCACCCACGGTGCGCAGCATCGCCGCGGTCTCGTCCGCGTCGGGGCCGATATGGCGGCGCGCGAACGCGTCCGCCTCGGGGGCGGCGTCCCGCCACAGCTCGGAGATGCTCATGCTGCTGTCCTCGTGTGGGATCGCTTGAAGCCGGCGGCGACGAAAGGCAGGGCGGTGACGCGTGCGGCCACCGTGCGACCGCGCAGCGGCGCCGTCAGGATGGTGCCGATGGCCGACCAGGGTGCGGAGACCATCGCCATCGCCATCGGGGCCGCGAGGCTGGGACCGAACGCGCCGGAGGTGACGACGCCGACCGGCGGGACGGCGAGATCCTCGCCGGCGTGCAGGGGCACGCCGCCGCGAAGCGGCGCGCGGCCCTCCGGCAGCAGGCCGACCCGCCGCCGCGCCGGCCCTCGCGCCAGCTGGTCGAGGATCACCGACGCGCCGGGGAAGCCGCCTGCCCGCGCGCCGCCGGCGCGGCGGCTCTTGCCGATCGACCAGTCCAGCGCCGCCTCGACGGGGGTCACCTGCGGGTCGAGGTCGGTGCCGTAGAGGCACAGCCCGGCCTCCAGGCGCAGGCTGTCGCGCGCGCCGAGGCCGATCGGCAGCACGTCGGGCTGGCGCAGCAGCAGGGCAGCGACGCGCGCCGCGGCCTCGCCGGGCACGCCGATCTCGTAACCGTCCTCGCCGGTATAGCCGGAGCGCGACACCAGGCACGCGACACCGTCGATCGCGAGCTCGCGCATGTCCATGAACCGCATCGCGGCCGCGTCCGGCGCTAGCCCGGCCAGCGCCGCCTCGGCGCCGGGTCCCTGCAGCGCGATCAGGCCGCGATCGAACAGCGGCTCGACCTCGCACTCTGCCGAGAGCTGGGTCACCAGGTGCGCGAGATCGGCCCACTTGCACGCGGCGTTGACCACCAGCACCAGGGCGTCGCCGGTGTTGGCCACCATCAGGTCGTCGAGGATGCCGCCGCGCGCGTCGGTGAACAGCGCGTAGCGCTGCCGCCCCGCGGGCAGGCTCAGCATGTCGGCCGGCACCAGCCGTTCCAGCGCCAGTGCGGCGTCCGCCAGCACGCCCGAGCGCGGACGCAGGCGGATCTGGCCCATGTGCGAGACGTCGAACAGCCCGGCCCTGGCGCGGGTGTGCAGGTGCTCGGTCAGGATGCCGGTCGCGAACTGCAGCGGCATCTGGTAGCCGGCGAACGGCACCATGCGGGCGCCGCGCGCCACGTGCAGGCCGTGCAGCGGCGTCTGGGAGATCGGCTCGAGCGGCAGCTCCGACATCAGGACGCACCCCTGGGCGCGGCGCGCGCCGCTCCGGTTGATGCCCCTTCTGTCGGTTTGCCTGAGATCGTTATCCCGTCGGCGGGCACACGGGGTGCCACTCTCCAGAAGCGAATGCCGAGCGGTCCTTCTGCCTGAGAGTTTCCGGGGCGGTTGCTCCTTCGGCGCCGGCCAGGCCGGTCTCTCCCGCATCAGCCCCGCTAAGGTCGGGGCTCGGGCGGCACAAGTCAAGAATTTCCGGGCTTCTGCAGCACCACCAGCACCTGCGGCAGCCGCGCCGGGTTGTCGAGGAACTCGACCAGGCGGAACATGGCGCTCCAGTGCTTGACGATGTAGCCGCGCGGGATGATCGCCTCGCCGTAGTGCGACAGCAGGTTGGGCCGCGCCACCGGGGCCGCGTGCAGGAAGTGCCCGGCCTCGTAGCGCGCGTTCTCGTGGCTCTCGTCGATGAAGCTGTCGGCGCAGGCCTCGTACCAGCCATGCTCGAGCCGGATCCCCGAGGCGCGGCGCAGCCGCTGCTCGGCGCAGCAGGCGATGAAGCGGCGGCTCTGGGTGGTGATCATCA
>CAXTNB010000241.1:3900-4709 GCA_964245385.1 uncultured Acetobacteraceae bacterium
CATCAGCAGCCCGCCCGGCTTGAGCAGGCGGGCGAACTCCTCGATCCAGCGCGTGGTCAGGAACTCGTCGAGGTGGCTGAACACCGACCAGGAGACGATGTAGTCGAGGCTCTCCGGCGCCAGCACGGTCGGCGGCGCCACGCCGCAGGCCAGGAAGTTCAGCGCCGGGTTGCAGCGTCGCGCCTCGGTCAGGAAGCGCGAGGTGGAGTCGGCACCGTACAGGTTGTCCGGCCGGATGTCCTTCATGAACAGACGCAGCGTGCGACCCCAGCCGCAGCCGAAATCGAGCAGCCGGCGGTGCGCTGCCATCGGACGCCCGGCATAGCCGGCGTAGGCCTTGACCTCGCGGAAGAAGGCGTGCGCCTCGTGCAGCGACACCTCGCCGCAATGGCCGTGCATGTCGCGCTGGAACTGCTCGTCGGGGAAGCCGGGCATGCCGACCCCCTCGATCTCGGGGATGTGCAGCGAGCTGACCAGGATGTCGAGCCAGTCCTGGTCGCTACGGTCCCGGAAGGTGTTGAACAGCTGGTCCGCGTCGACAGCCTGGGGTGGGGCCTGCACGCTCTGCCCTCGCCTAATACGATACGGAAACGGTATGGATCACACTTCCGCCCGCGGCGCCAGGAGCCTGCTTTGGGAGCCTGCTGCTAGTCGACGAGTGCGAGGTCGGCGTCGGTGAAGAAGCGGCGGCTGAGGTAGCGCAGCATGTCGGCGACGCGGCTGAGATGGGTGATGACGTCCTGCGGGAACTCGATGTCGAAGATCTCCTCCAGGTGCAGGGCGATCTCGGTGACGTCGAGGCTGTCGAG
>CAXTNB010000242.1:0-4676 GCA_964245385.1 uncultured Acetobacteraceae bacterium
CGACGCCGGGCGCTGGGTGCCGGCGCTGACCAGCTTCGGCTCCGTCGTCGTGCTCGGGCGCACCGGCCCGCAGCCGGCGACGATGCGCGTCGCCGCCTCGACGCCGAACGGCCTGGAGCTGCCGGCGCTGCTCGGGCTCACCCTGCTGGGCTACGCGCCCACGCCGGTGTTCGGCCTGTCCGATCCCGACGCCGCGCGCGCCGCCCTGCAGGGCGGTCGGGTCGATGCGATCGTGCGGACCGGAGGCGGCGTGCCGCAGCGCGCCGCGGTGCTGTCGAGCCAGCGGCTGCGGCCGATCTTCTGCTTCGGCAACGACGCCGGGGCGGCGGCGCGCGACCCGGCGCTGCCGGGCGTGCCGACGCTGCCGGAGCTGTATCGCGCCAGCATCGGCCGGGCGCCGGACGGACCGCTGTTCGAGGCCTGGAAGGCGGCGGCGGCGGCGGCGCGGCGGGCCGCGGCGCTGGTGCTGCAGCCGCTGACCCCGGCCGCCCGGGTGGCGCGCTGGCGCGGCGCCGGCCGCGGACAGCGTGCGGGCCAGCGAGGCGCTCAGCCCGCTGCCGGCGCCGGGCTGCGTCACCGCCCTGTCGGCGGTGGTCGCCGACGAGAACACGCTGCTGACGCTGCGGCGCTGGATCGCCGGTCACCCGGACTGGCGCCCGGCCTGAGCCTATCGCGGCGCGATGCCGACGCGCGCCGGCGCCGTCTCGCGCAGCTGCAGCATCGCCGCCAGGCCGAGCACCACCCCGCCGGTCATGTACCAGGCGGCGGCGAGCGGGTTGCCGGTCGCCACGATCAGCCAGGCGACCATGAACTGCGTCGAGCCGCCGAACAGCGAGATCGCGCAGGCATAGATCATCCCCAGACCGCCGGATCGTGCGCCCTTCGGCAGGCTCTCGGTGATGACGACGGTCACCGAGACCCCCGACAGGTTCGACGTCGCCGCCAGCAGCGCCGTCACCGCATACAGCGCCAGCGGCGAGCGGGCGTGGTCGAGCAGCCAGAAGCAGGGGAACACCGCGACCAGCGTCACGCAGGCGGGCGCGATCAGTATCGGCTTGCGCCCGAACCGGTCCGACAGCCAGCCGCCGAGCGGGTCGGTGACGACGCTGCACAGCCCGACCGCGACGGTGGCGCCGAAGGCGAGCCGCGTCGGCATGGCGAGCGTGGTGGCGGCGTACGTCGTCAGGTAGTCGAGGAGGTAGTTGCTGGTGGGGGCGCCGGCCAGCATGGCGAGGCCGAGCACCACGATGCGCACCAGGCGCCGCGGCGGCCCCGGCGCGGCGGGCTCCGGGCGGTGCAGCGTCTCCTCGAGCGAGCGACGCAGCATCAGCCCGAACGGCACGATCGCGGCACCCAGCAGCAGGGCGATGCGCCAGCCCCAGGCGTCGAGCGCCGCCGCGTCCATCGCGCTGGACAGCACCACCCCGACCAGCCCTGCCGCCAGCACCGCGAGATCCGCACTCATCGCCTGCAACGAGGTGTAGAGCCCGCGCCGCAGCGGCGGCGCCGCCTCGATCAGGAACGCGGTGCTCGGCCCGACCTCGCCGCCGAGCGCGAAGCCCTGCAGCATGCGGAACGCCACCGCCAGCACCGGCGCCAGCACCCCGATCCGGGCGTAGGACGGTGTCAGCGCGAGCCCCGTGACCGCGATCCCGATCAGCCCGAAGGAGAGCAGCATCGCCGGCTTGCGGCCGCGCCGGTCGCCCATGCGGCCGATCACGAACGCGCCGAGCGGCCGGGTCAGGAAGCCGGCGCCGAAGGTGGCGAGCGAGGCCAGCAGGCTGGCGTTCGGCGCGTGCGAGGGAAAGAAGCACCGGCCGATCTGCACCGCGAAGAAGGCGTAGGTGACGAAGTCGTAGAACTCGAGCGCGTTGCCCGCCGCGACCGCCGCGATCTGTCGCGGCCGCAGCGTGCGGATGACGGCGGCGTCGGGCAGGCCTGCGGATGTCATCGCTGCTCCGCGGCAGGGTGGAGACGCGCAGGCCCTCGCCGATCCGGACCGGCAGCCGGGCCGCCTCCGCAGCCTAGCGAGCCGTGCGGCCGATGCAATCGCCGGCGAGCCTGCGGCACGCGCGGGCCGCAGATCGAGATCCCCTCGACCGGCGCCTCGTTTTTGGAACGCGGGTCACGGTCGTTTCTCGGGCATCATCGGGATCGCGAAGCTGTGCTTCAACAGCGGCGTCGGAGAACGCGGATGCGGCCGCACATGACCGACAAGGAGATCGAGCTGTTCGACAGTCTGCTCGGCAGGTCGGAGCGCTACCTCGAGTTCGGCTGCGGCGGCAGCACCTATGCCGCCGCGCAGCGGGTCGGCAGCAGCATCGTCAGCGTCGACTCGTCGAGCGGATGGCTCGACAAGGTGAGCGCCGCCTGCGCCGGCCCGGAATGCCCGGTCAAGCCGGAGATGGTCCACGCCGATATCGGGCCGACCGGTGCCTGGGGGGTTCCCACCGACGCCGGCACCCGCGGCCGATGGCCGGCGTACTACGAGAGCCCCTGGACGGTGCCGGGAAGCTACGAGAGCGACCTGGTCCTCGTGGACGGCCGCTTCCGGGTCGCGTGCTTCGTCAAGACGCTGATGAACTGCCGGCCGGATGCCGTCCTGATGATGCACGACTTCGCCTCGCGCGGCCACTACCACGCGGTCGATCAGGTGGCGCGCGAGATCGCCCGCGTCGACGACCTCTCGATCTTCATCCCGCGGCCCGGCGCCTCGCGCAGGACGCTGCACGAGATCCTCGAACGTCATCGATACGCCTACGAGTGAGAGCGAGCCGCGGGCCGGCTAGACGGACCCGCCCGTCGCCATCGCATCGAGGAAGCTCGCGGCCTGCTCGCGCATCGTGGCGACGCGCTGCGGGTCCATGCGCGCCAGCGTGCGCACCGGCATCGCCATGCGCGGGTTGCCGGCGAGCCGCTCCTGGTGCCTGGCGATGAAGTCCCAGTAGAGGAAGTTGAACGGGCAGGCCTTGGCACCGGTGGCGGCGCGCACGTCGTACTCGCAGCCGGAACAGTAGTCGCTCATCCGGTTGATGTAGGCGCCCGACGCCGCGTACGGCTTGGACGCCATCACCCCGCCGTCGGCGAACAGCGCCATGCCGCGCACGTTCGGCATCTCCACCCACTGGTAGGCGTCGGCGTAGACGATCAGGTACCACTCGTCGACCTGGTCCGGATCGAGCCCGGCCAGCAGCGAGAAGTTGCCGACGATCATCAGGCGCTGGATGTGGTGCGCGTAGGCGTGCGCGCGGGTGTCGGCCACCACGTGCGCCATGCAGTTCATCCGGGTCTCGCCGGACCAGTACAGCCAGGGCAGCGGCCGCGTCGCCGCCAGCGCGTTGAGCTGCCCGTACTGCGGCATGCGCAGCCAGTAGATGCCGCGCACGTACTCGCGCCAGCCGAGGATCTGTCGCACGAAGCCCTCGACCGCGTTCAGCGGTGCGACGCCGTCGCGCCAGGCGGTCTCGGCGGCGCGGCAGGCCAGCAGCGGATCCAGCAGGCCGGTGTTGAGCGAGGTCGAGATCAGCGCGTGGAACAGCACCGGGTCGCCGGCGCGCATGAAATCCTGCCAGTCGCCGAACGAGGCCAGCCGCTCGGTGATGAAATGATCGAGCGCCAGCACCGCCTGCTCGTGGGTCACCGGCAGGTCGAACGCGTCGAGGTCGCCGAAGTGATCGGCGAATTCGCGCCCGACCAGGGCGATCACCTCGCGCGTCACCGCGTCCGGCGCGAACGGCGGCAGCGAGGGCGGCAGCACGCTCGCGGGCATCCGCTTGCGGTTCTCGCTGTCGAAGTTCCAGCGTCCGCCGACCGGTCCCTCGCCCTCCATGAGCACCGCGTGGCGGCGACGCATCGCGCGGTAGAAGAACTCCATGCGCAGCTCGCGGCGACCGTCCGCCCAGTGCCGGAACTGCTGGTGCGAGCACAGGAAGCGGGTGTCGCCGATGATCTCGGTGGCGACGCCGCTCGCCTCGCCCCAGCCCGACATGTCCTGCAGCAGCCGCCACTCGCCGGCCTCTGTGGCGACGATGCGGTCCGGCCGGAACCACGCCGCCGCGCGCAGCATCTCGCCGCGCAGCGAGTGGGTGTTGAGCGGGTCGTCCAGGGTCACGTACTGCACCCGCACGCCGCGGTCGCGCAGCCGCTGCGCGAAGTGGCGCATGCCGGACAGCACCAGCACGATCTTCTTCTTGTGGTGGCGGACGTAGGTGCACTCGCCGCGCACCTCCGCCATCAGCACCAGGTCGTTCGCGCGGTCGAGCCCGTCGAGTGCGGAGAGGCCGTCGGAGAGCTGATCGCCCAGCAGCACGCGCAGTGTTCGCACGAGGGATCCTCCTGGCGCCGTCGGTGGCGCCGCGAGCGGAAGGCATCAGCGCCCGGGCAGGTTCCGGCGTCGCAGCAACACCCGCACGGCGCCCTGGTTGCCCGGATGCGGATGCACCGCGGCGAGCACCAGGTGCCGCAGGTCCTGGCGGCTCAGCCAGAACGGCAGCTCGCGTCGCAGGATGCCGCCCTCCCGGCCCGATCCGACGCCGGTGATGATCTCGACGCAGCGCAGCTGCTCCGACTGCGCGCGCAGCAGGAAGCCGTGCAGCGCCGTGAACGCGGCCTGCGCGGTGCGCCCGTGCAGATCCAGCGTGCGCTGCGGCCGCAGGCCGCCGTTGGAGAGCCTGCGC
>CAXTNB010000243.1:0-4674 GCA_964245385.1 uncultured Acetobacteraceae bacterium
CGGCTTGTCGGCGCGGCGCCTGGGGGCGCGCATGAAGCGCCGCGCGAGCCTGACCAGCGTCGGCATGGTGGTCGGGCGCAGCAGCCGCCGGTCGTAGCCGGCGAAGCGGCGGTCGTTCTCCTCCAGGCACAGCCCCATCAGCTCGCGCACGCTGATCTCCTCGTCGCTGACCGACTTGGCACCGTTGACCGTGAAGTTGTTGTCCTGCGCCACCTCCTTGCCCTCGCCGTCCATGCCGCGCGCCATCCCGATGCGCTCCCAGCCGAGGAACACCCAGACGGCCGCGACGCGCAGCTCGAACCAGGGCCGCTTCCACGCCGGCATGGTGCGGCGGTGCCACGCGACCCAGTTCGCGAACAGCAGGATGTGCCGGCACTCCTCCTGCATCACCGGCTCGAAGGTGTCGATCAGCGGCTGCGGGAAGAAGCCCGACCGGCGCGCCATCTCGAACAGGCCGAAGGCGAAGAAGCTGTCGACGCACTCGCTGTAGCCGGTGACCATGTAGGCCCACTCGGCGTCGCGCGGGCGCACGTACTCGGGCTCGACCGCCAGCTTGATGCCGTAGAAGGCGACCATGCGCGACAGCACCTCCTTGTGCCGGTTCTCCTCCCACGCGTTCAGCCCGATCGCCTGCTTCAGCGCCGGGTCTTCCAGCATGTCGGCGTAGGCCTGCATGCGCAGCCTCGCCTTGCCCTCGGTCTGCACCGCGATGTCCCAGATCGGCAGCGCCGTGATCCGCGCCAGCGTCGCGTCGTCGAGCGTCGGCCAGTCGATCACCGAGGGCTTGTACGGGTTGAAGGTGTCGTGGAACATCGCGCACATGGCGCGCTTGTGCGCCTCCGAGCCCGGCCGCAGCCGGCCCGCCTGCGGGCTGCGCCAGTGCCGGGCGGCGCGATCCGCGGCCTCGATCACCGCGCCGCTGGGCGGCGCCGCGCCAGGCGCGGGCCGCATCTCGTCGTCCGGCGCAGGTGGCAGCCGGGAGAGGCCGATCGATGGGTTCATTCGACGAAGGTTCCTGCGAAGGTGGGGCCGGGTGGCACAGGCTGCGCCGGATCGCGGCACTTGTCAGCAACCGGTCCAGGGCGCAGGTAGTTTCGGCGCGCGCCGGCGCGCAACCCGAGAGCTCGAGGATCACCAGCCGTCATGCGCTGTCCTTTCTGCGGCCATGACGACACCCAGGTCAAAGACAGCCGGCCCAACGAGGACGCGGCCGCGATACGCAGGCGGCGCTTCTGCCCGGGCTGCGGCCAGCGCTTCACCACCATCGAGCGGGTGCAGCTGCGCGAGCTGGTGGTGATCAAGGTGGACGGGCGGCGGGTGCCGTTCGAGCGCGAGAAGCTGCTGCAGTCGATCCGCATCGCCATGCGCAAGCGGCCGATCCACGAGGAGCGCATCGAGCGGATCGTCAACGGGCTGGTGCGCAACCTGGAGGCCTCGGGCGAGAACGAGATTCCCAGCACCCAGCTCGGCGAGCTGGTGATGGACACGCTGCGCGAGGTCGACGCCGTGGCC
Source organism: uncultured Acetobacteraceae bacterium (assembly GCA_964245385.1). GTDB lineage: Bacteria > Pseudomonadota > Alphaproteobacteria > Acetobacterales > Acetobacteraceae > Lichenicoccus. The sequence continues at coordinate 1,513 of CAXTNB010000243.1, forward strand.
TACGTGCGCTTCGCCAGCGTGTATCGCGATTTCCGCGAGGCGCGCGACTTCGAGGCGATCCTCGGCTCGCTGACCAGCCTGCCGGCCGCCGGCGCGGCCTCGTCGGCCGAGGCACCCGAGGCTGGACGGGCGGAGGCAAAGGGACGATGAAGCGCCCATGAGCGACAGCGACGCGTCCCCGCCTTCCTCCGGCCGCCGCTCGTCGAGGCCGCGCGGCGCCCAGCCGGCGCGGCCGCGCACCGCGGCGAGGGTCGGCGCGGTGCAGGCGCTGTTCCAGAGCGAGCAGGCCGCCGACAATCCGGAGGCGGTGATCGACCAGTTCGTCCGTCACCGGCTCGGCGAGCTGCCGGGGACCGGCGGCTATGAGGAAGGCCGGGTGCCGGACGCGGACGTGGTGCTGTTCAACCGGATCGTGCGCACCGCCGTGCGCGAGCAGGACCGGCTGGACACGCTGCTGGTCGCGGCTCTCCCCGCGGAGTGGCCGCTGGCGCGGCTCGATCCGGTGCTGCGCGCGATGCTGCGCGCGGCGGGTGCGGAGCTCACCATGCGCGACGGGCCGCCGGGGCGGGTGGTGATCAACGAGTACCTCGACATCGCGCACGGCTTCTTCTCCGGCGACGAGCCGCGCATGGTCAACGGACTGCTCGACGCGCTCGGGCGCCAGCTGCGGCCGCAGGATTTCGAGCAGCGGCCCACGGTGGGCTGACGGTGCCGTCCGCGGACGCGCTGCCGGCGGAATTCGAGTTCATCGCCCGACACTTCCGCCCGCTCGCCGGCCCGGGCGCGCTCGGCCTCGCCGACGACGCGGCAGCGTTCCTGCCGCCGGCCGGCCGGCTGCTGGTAGCCTCGGCGGACGCGATGGTGCAGGGGGTGCACTTCCTGCCGGACGACCCCGCCGAGGGCGTCGGCCGCAAGCTGCTGCGGGTGAACCTGTCGGACCTCGCCGCCATGGGGGCCGCGCCGCTCGGCTACCTGCTGACCCTGGCACTGCCGCCCGACCGCGGCGAGGCCTGGTTCGCCGGCTTCTGCGCCGGCCTCGCCGCCGACCAGGCCGAGTTCGGGCTGCACCTGCTGGGCGGCGACACCACCGCCACGCCGAGCGGGCCGCTGGTGCTGTCGCTCACCATCCTCGGCCACGCCGCACCCGGCCGCGTGCTGCGCCGCGACGGTGCGGCGGCCGGTGATGGGCTGTGGGTCACCGGCACCGTCGGCGACGCCGCGCTGGGCCTCGCGGTGCTGCAGGGCCGGCTGCGCGAGGCGGGCGGCGAGCTGGTCGAGCGCTACCGCCTGCCGCGGCCGCGCCTCGGCTTCGGCGCCGGGCTGCACGGCATCGCCAGTGCCGCGATGGACGTCTCGGACGGGCTGGTGCAGGACTGCGGCCAGCTGTGCCGCGGCAGCGGCCTCGCCGCCAGCATCGACGCCTCGCTGCTGCCGCTCTCCGCCCCGGCGCGCGCCGCCGGGCCGGACTGGCTCGAGACCTGCCTCACCGGCGGCGACGACTACGAGCTGCTGCTCGCGGTGCCGCCGGACCGCGAGGCGGCGCTGCTGGCGCTCTCGTCGCGCACCGGCCTCGCGGTGACGCGCATCGGCGCCATGCGGGCGGGGGCGCCGCGCGTGCGGGTGCTGGACGCGTCGGGCGGCGAGATCCGGCTCGCCAGACCGGGGTGGAGCCATCTCTGAGGGCGGCTGGCATGGCGCTTGCTGAAGGATCGCCGTCGCCAGTTCGCCGGGAGGGTCCACCATGCCGTCGCCGATCTGCCTGAAGAGCGCCCTGCAGGCCCCCGTGTTCCGCATCGGCGCCGACGACACCAACTACTTCGTGCTGCTGTTCGACCGCGAGGGCGAGGCGTTCGAGACCGTGGCGGTGGTGGAGATCTTCACCGTCGGCGGTGCGACGCCGCCCAACATGCACAGCCGCGCCCACGAGATGTTCTACGTGCTGCACGGCGAGGGCGTCGCGCGCTGCGCGGGCGAGACCGCGCCGCTCGGCAAGGGCTCGGCCATGCTGCTGCGGCCGGGCTCGGAGCACGTCGTGCAGAACACCGGCGCCGGCAAGCTCTACACGCTGACCGTCATGGTCCCCAACGAGGGCTTCGCCGAGCTGATCCGCGCCGGCATCCCGATGCAGCTCGACGACGAGGATCGCGCGGTGCTCGGCGGTCTGGCCGCGTGACCCTGCTCGGCTCGGCCGCCGCCAATCAGTGGCGGGTCGGCGACTCGCAGGTCGACATGACGCGCGCGCGTCCGGCGCCGCGGCCGCTGGCGCTGGACGCGACGCCGAAGCCGGTGCGCTTCGACCTCGCCCAGTCGGCGATGCTGGTGATCGACATGCAGAACGATTTCTGCCACCCGGACGGCTGGCTCGCCCATATCGGCGTCGACGTGGCGCCGGCGCGGGCGCCGATCGCCCCGCTCGCCGCCCTGCTGCCGGCGCTGCGCGCCCGCGGCGTGCCGATCCTGTGGGTGAACTGGGGCAACCGCCCGGACCGGCTCAATCTCAGCCCGGCACTGCTGCACGTCTACGATCCGAGCGGGCAGGGGGTGGGACTCGGCGATCCGCTGCCCGGGCACGGCGCGCGGGTGCTGGAGCTGGGCAGCTGGGCGGCGGCGGTGGTGGACGAGCTGCCGCCGGAGCCGGGCGACATCGAGGTCGCCAAGTCGCGCATGTCCGGCTTCTGGGACACCGCACTCGACAGCATCCTGCGCAACCTCGGCGTGCGCACGCTGCTGTTCGGCGGCGTCAACCTCGACCAGTGCGTGATGGCGACGCTGCAGGACGCCAACTTCCTCGGCTACGACTGCCTGCTGGTGCAGGACTGCGCCGCCACCACCTCGCCCGACTTCTGCACGGAGGCCACGCTGTACAACATCCGGCAATGCTTCGGCTTCGTGCTGCGCGGCCCCGCGCTGCTGGCGGCGCTGCGCGAGGAGCGCTGCTGATGGAGGCAGGGGAGGCCCGCGCGCTCGCCCTGTCGGCCGCGGCGCTGCTGCAGCTGCGCATCGATCCGGCCCTGCTCGACGGCGTCGCCGCCAACCTCGCCCTGCTCGCCGGGCACGCGGCGCGGGTGACGGCGTTGCCGCTGCCGCCGGAGGCCGAGGCGGCCCCGGTGTTCGACCCGTGCGGCGAGCCGTGAACGCCGAGCGGCGGGTCGGCGCGTCGCT
>CAXTNB010000244.1:0-1703 GCA_964245385.1 uncultured Acetobacteraceae bacterium
GTTGCAGTCTCCCGCCTTCCATCCGCCGGCCGCCCACCCGCCGGCCTTCCGTCCGGGCGCGCCGCAGGCACCGCGACCGGCAGCGCGCCCGGCCCCTCCGCCACCCAGGCGGCCGGACCATCCCTGAGGATCCAGCGTGCGCGCCGACGCGGCGGCGCCGCGGCGGTCGGGCCGGCAGCTACTCGGAGGCGGCCCGCAGCACGGCGAGACCGCCCTCGAGGTCGGCGACCAGCTCGTCGGGGTCTTCCAGGCCGATATGGAAGCGGCAGGCCGGCCCCTCCAGGCGGCTGGACTCGAGGCTGCGGCTCACCGACGTCGGCAGCGCCAGGCTCTCGTAGCCGCCCCAGGACTCGCCGATGCCGAACACGCCCAGCGCGTCGACCATCGCGTCGACCGCCGCGGGGTCGAACTGGGGGCGGAACACCACCCCGAACAGGCTGCTGGCGCCGCTGAAGTCGCGCAGCCAGATCTCGTGTCCGGGCGAGCCGGGCAAGGCGGGATGCAGCACCCGGGCGACCTCGTCGCGGGTGGCGAACCACTGCGCCACGGCGAGCGCCGAGCGCGATTGCCGCTCCAGCCGCACTCCCAGCGTGCGCAGGCCGCGCAGGGTGAGCCAGCAATCGTCCGGGCTGGCGTATTGCCCGAGCTGGATCGCGGCGTCGCGCAGCACCCGCCAGTCCTGCTCGTCGGCCACCGTGACCGCGCCGACCACCACGTCGGCATGGCCGCCGGCATACTTGGTCAGCGCCTGGATCGAGACGTCCGCACCGTGCTCGAAGGGCTGGAACACGTGGATGCCCCAGGTGTTGTCGAGCAGCAGCTTGGCGCCGTGCTCGTGCGCCACCCGCGCCAGCATCGGCACGTCCTGCACCTCGAAGCTGTGGCTGCCCGGGCTCTCCGACAGCACGACCTGGGTGTTGGGGCGCATCAGGGCGCGCAGCCGCGCCTCCGGGAGCATCGGCTCGTAGTACTCGGTCTCGACGCCCATGCGGCGCAGCATGGTGTCGCAGAAGCGGCGCGTCGGCCCGTAGACGCAGTCCGGCATCAGGCAGTGGCCGCCGGCGCCGAGGAAGGCGAGCAGCGGCGTGGTGACCGCGGCGAGACCGGAGGAGACGATCTGGCTGTGGCTGCCGCCCTCGATCTCGGCGACGACCGCCTCGAGGTGGAACTGGGTCGGCGTGCCGCAGGCGCCGTAGGTGAGCTCGTGGCCGTAGCGCTTGCCGCCGCGCTCGCGCAGCGCGTGCAGGCTCGGGAACAGCACGGTCGAGCCGCGCGACACCGGGGGATTGACGAAGCCGTCCTCCGGCCCCTCGCCGCCGTCGCCGCCGACATGACGGCCGGCACGCACCATCCGGGTCGAGAGCGTGCTCCAGCCGTCGGCGACCCGCGCCTGATCGGCCGGCCGGCCGAGCCGGTTCACGCGGCGCCTCCGGCCGAGGCGCGCGGCAGCTCGGGATGGCTGGCCCACTCGGTCCAGGAGCCGTCGAACAGCGCGTTCGCGGGGAAGCCCGCGACCGCCAGGCCGAGCGACAGCACCGACGCGGTCAGCCCGGATCCGCAGCTGGTCACCACCGGCAGGCTGCCGTCGATCCCGGCCTCGGCGAAGCGGGCACGCAGCGCCGCCGCCGGCAGCAGCCGCCGGTCCGGGCCGAGCAGCTCGGTGAAGGGCAGGCTGGCGCTACCGGGGATGTGGCCGCCGGGCA
>CAXTNB010000244.1:1713-4603 GCA_964245385.1 uncultured Acetobacteraceae bacterium
GGGCGTGCGCGTTGAACCGCGCCCGGCTGCGGGCATCGACCACCACGGCCTGACGCTCGCCGGCGGCGATGGCGATCATGTCGCCCAGGCCCACCAGGCGCTCGGCGCGCAGGCGCGGGACGAAGCGCGACGCCGCGACCGGGCCCGGCTCGCCCGCCTCGACCGGCAGCCCCGCCTCGCGCCAGGCGGTCAGGCCGCCATCCAGCACCTGCGCCCGGTCGTGCCCGAACAGGCCGAGCAGCCACCAGCCGCGCGCCGCACCCACCGGTCCGGACTGGTCGTAGAGCACCACGCGGCTCGCGTTGCCGACGCCGAGCGAGGCGATCAGGCGCGCGAACCTGCCCTGGCTCGGCACCATGTGCGGCAGCTCGCCTTCGGGGTCGGAGAACGCCTCGACGTCGAAGCGCCGTGCGCCGGGGATGTGCGCCTCGAGGAAGCGAAGGCCGGGGTCGAAATCGTCGCCGGGCAGAAGCGCGGTGGCATCCAGCACCACCAGGTCGGACGCGCCGAGGTGGGGATGAAGCTCGCGGGCGGTCAGCAACGGCGTCATGTCGGGGTCAGCCCATCCGGCGGCGGCGCCCGCCAGCCGGGTCGCTGGCCCTCAACAGATCATTGCAGGGCGTGTCCCGCAAGCAGCTCGCGCACCCGGCGCGCCGCGGCCGCGCCCTTCAGCGAGTCGCGCCACATCGTCTCGGCGACGCGCTGATGCGACGTCACCGCCTCGGGCGCGCCGGTGACCAGGGCGACGCCGCTGGCGTTGACGCAGCTCGCGTCGCTGCGGAACGGGTTGATCACCAGCGTCGCGCGGTCGCGCTGACGCATCAGGGTGCAGTTGGTGGTGAGCTCGCCGCCGGGGATCAGGCTGAACTGCAGGCCCATCGGCTCGGTCTCGAGCATGGCGGCGATGCTCTCCACCTCGGCCGCCGCGATCTTGCGGCAGTAGGCGCGCAGGTTGGGACTGAGCCGGACGTTCTCGGCCACCCCCTGTTCGAGGAAGCGCTGCAGCACCGGCTCGGAGATCATCGTGATCAGGTTGGGGCGGCGCATCTGGTAGGCGCGCTTGCGCGCGACCATGATGCCGAGCACCTGCTCCGACAGCGCCTTGACCGTGGGCGCATCCGCGCCGGCCTGCTCGGCGGTCTCGGCGAAGGTCTGCGCCAGCAGCCCGTCATAGCCCTCCGAGGTCACCAGGTAGCAGAGCGGCTCGCCGACCTGGAGCACCTGATCGGCGGTCTCCTCGAGCTGACGGACACGCTCGAAGAAGCCGATGGTGCGGCTGTAGTACTCGACGCCGATGCCGAGCAGGGAGAGCGGCGAGATCTTGAGCAGCTCGGCGAGGCGCTGCACCGTGTCGAGCTTGATGACCTCGCCCTTCTCGTAGCGGTAGAGGGCTGCACGGGACACGCCGAGCCGGGCCGCGATCTCCTCGGCACGCATGCCGGATTCCAGCCGGTAGGCCCTCAATTGCTGACCGATCTCGTTCAGGCGCATCGTCTCTTCCTTGACTCGCCCGCGGGCGCGATGAAGCGTCGTCGAAAAAGCTGGATCGGGAGCCCCACGACCAACGCTTACATCAATAAAACGTTAAACCAGCGGAATTGTCCACCGGCTTCACGGAATCGTTTTTATTCAAAACTGCCGTCGTGATGAAGAGGCTTCCCCAGCCATCGTCGCGTCGCCGCCTCGCTCGCCGAGGCGGTCTCCGCAGGACCGAACCGTTGCCGGCATCCGGAACCGGCGCGAAAGGAGCGTATGCCCGAGCGAATCATGATGGGTCTGCTGCTCGGCGGCGTCGCCACCGGCTGCATCATCGTCCTGTATCCGTTCTTCTCCGCCCTGCTGTGGGCGGCGATCCTGACCTTCACCACCTGGCCGGTCTACCGGCATCTGCAGCAGCGCTCGGGCCGCTACACCGCGGCCGCGCTGATGATGATCCTGACCGCGCTGCTGGTGGTGCTGCCGCTGGCGCTGGTGGCCTCGGCCGGCATCGCCGACGCGCCGGGGATCGCGCGGGCGATCGAGAACGCGCTGGCGATGCATCTGCCGGGGCCGCCGCGCTGGGTCGCCGGCACGCCGCTGATCGGGCGGCAGGTGGCGCAGACCTGGACCAAGTGGTCCGCCGACCTCTCCGCCGCCGGCGCCTTCGTCCAGCCCTATCTCGGCAGCATCGCCTCGCGGGCGCTGAACCTGCTGGTGCAGATCGCGAGCGGCCTGCTGCAGCTGGTGCTGGCGCTGTTCATCGCCTTCTTCTTCTGGGTGAACGGCGAGTCGCTGGGCGCGCACGTCGCCGCCATCATCCGACGTATCGCCGGCTCCTACGCCGACCGCCTGCTCGGCGTGACCGGCAGCACGGTGCGCGGCACCGTCTACGGCATCCTCGGCACCGCCATCGTGCAGGGCATCCTTACCGGGATCGGCTTCACCATCGCCCACGTGCCGAGCCCGGTGCTGTTCGGCGGCATCGCCGCCTTCTTCGCGGTGCTGCCGATCGGCGCACCACTGGTCTGGGTGCCGGCCGCCATCTGGCTGGCGCTGACCCATCACCTGGCCTGGGGCATCGTGCTCGGCATCTACGGCGTGGTGGCGATCTCCGGCGCCGACCACGTCATCCGGCCGGTCTTCATCTCGCGCGGCGCGCAGCTGCCCTACCTGCTGACGGTGCTCGGCGTGCTGGGCGGCGTGCTGGCGTTCGGGGGCCTCGGGATCTTCCTCGGCCCGGTGCTGCTGGGCGTCGGCTATACCCTGGCGGTCGAGTTCGCGGCCACCGGAGCGGCCGTGCAGGACGGCGCGGCGCAGGGCTCCGTGCAGGCTCCGGTGCCGCTGCTCGAGGACGTAGCTTGAAGGACAGGGCTTGAAGGACGGGACGTGAAGATCGTCAGCTGGAACCTGC
>CAXTNB010000245.1:0-4591 GCA_964245385.1 uncultured Acetobacteraceae bacterium
CGCTCGCCAGCGACATCGTCGTGATGCGCGCGGGCCGGATCGTCGCGGCCGGCCGCGGCGGCGCGCGCCACGCGGTCCGCCGTGAACCAGGCGATCAGGCGGTCGACGCGCGCCTCGAGCGCCGCAGCGTCGAACGAGCCGAGGCCGCGGCGCAGCGTGTCGGCGGCCGCGAAGTGCCGCATCGCTTCTCCGGGATCGTCGAGATCGTCGGCGGCCTTGCCGAGCGCAAGGTGCAGCTTGAGGCGGGCCTCGGCGTGCAGTCCGGGTGCGTCGAGGGCGGCGTTCATCCGCGCCAGCAGCGCCGAATCGTCCGCCGTGATGCGGCGGCACCGCACCAGGTCGTAGTAGCTGCCGGCGAGGTGCGGCGCGGCGGCGGTGGCGCGCTCGTAGCAGCCTCGCGCCTCCTCGAGGCGGCCGGCATCGGCCAGCACCATGCCCAGCAGGTCGAGCGCTGCGGCATGGCCGGCATCCAGCGCCAGCAGCTGGCGCAGCGCGCGTTCCGCCTCCGCGTCGCCGCCCTCCGCGAGCAGCACCCGCGCCCTCGCCAGGCGACTTAGGCTGGTCTTCGGGGCCGATGCCGACGCGCGGCGGAAGGCGGCGAGCGCCTCCGCCCCGCGCCCCAGGCTGTCGAGCAGGGCGCCGCAGCGGAACCAGGCCTCGGTCCGGCACGGCGGCAGCGCCGCCGCCTGCCGATAGGCCGCGAGTGCCGCGGCCTCGTCGCCCTGCGCCTGTCGCGCGACGCCCAGGCGGAGGCTGGCCAGGGCGAAGCGCGGGTTCGCCGCCAGCGCCGCCTGCAGCGCGGCCACCGCCTCGGGCAACTGGCCGGCCTGCAGGCAGAGAAAGCCCAGGTCGTGCTGGATGGCGGCATCGCCGGGCCGGAGCGAGGCGGCCTGCCGCAGCGCCGGGATCGCCTCGGCGGGTCGTCCCGCGCGCGCCGACCGGTCGGCGCGCGCCAGCAGGGCGGCGATCTGGGGCGCGGCGGCTGGCATGGTGGCTCAGCCTTATCATGAACCCGGTGCCGCGCGGCAAGGCTCGGCGTCGTCCGACCTCGCCGAAAGAAGCGCGTTCGGCGCGCTAATACTGACGAGAAGCTGACGAGGACTTGGACCGCCCGCCCGCCGCAGCATCGAAGACTGTAAAGCCGGCACCTTGTCGCAATTTATTCATTAAGTTGTAACCATAGCGGCCTGCGCGGCGGCGCGCGCTAGGTTAAGCTCACGGCAGGATCTGGCGACATGCCGACAGACGGCGCCCGCGCGGCGGGTCCGCACGCGTCCGGACCGCCGCCGAGCCGATCGCAGGGAATGCAGGAGTGCACGTGAGACATCCGTTCCGAAATCAGCCGCTCGCCGGCCTGGTCGCCCTCGCCCTGGCGACGCCGGGGATGGCCAGTGCCGCGCCCGATCCCGCGACGCGCACCGTCGGTCCGCAGGAGAACGGCTCGATCGTCGCCTCCGACAATCAGCTGCTGACGCCCGCGGGAACGCTGGTCCAGCTCGGCTCGCCGGTGGTCGCCAAGGCGGTGGCGGTCAACCCGCGCGCGCGCACCCGCAGCGGTGCCGTGCTGCTGATGGACGCCGCCGAGCCGATCATCGTGTTCAACACCGTGACCGGCCAGGTGATCCAGCGCTACGTGCCCGCGATGGTCAGCGGCACCAGCTTCTCGACCAACAGCACCGGCTCGTTCACCGGCGTCACCTACTCGCGCGACGGCTCCAAGCTGCTGTTCAGCCAGGACAACAACTTCGTGGCCGTGGCCGACGTCGACCCGTTCACCGGCGAGCTGACGCCCGGCGGCAGCGTGCCGCTGCCGCCGCCGCCGGCCAACCCGAACCTCTACAACGCCATGTCGGCTAATGCCGGCGGCGTCGTCGTCGCCGACGGCTCGCTCGGCCTGGTGGCGCTGAACGCGAACAACACCGTCGGCGTGATCAACCTGTTCAACGACACGCTGGTCTCGCAGATCCCGGTCGGCAACGCCCCGAACAGCATCGTGGTGAGGGGCGACTTCGCCTATGTCAGCAACGAGGGCGGCCGACCCGCCACCGCGTCGGACTTCACCAACCTCTCGGACGGCACCCCGATCGTCGTCGACAAGACCGACGCCTTCGCCACCACCGGCACCGTCTCGGTGATCGACCTGCGCAGCGGCGCCGTCACCGCCACCATCGAGGTCGGGCTGCATCCCGCCGGCATGGCGGTGTCGGGCTCGATGCTCTACGTCGCCAACAGCTACTCCGACACGATCTCGGTCATCGATACCGGCCTCAAGCGGGTGGTGCGGACGATCAAGGTCGGCGTGCCGGTGAAGGGCGGCGCGTTCGGCGCCGGCGCCAACGGCATCGCCGTCGCCGGCAGCACCGCCTACGTCACGCTCGGCCAGTCCAACGCCATCGCCGTGGTCGACCTCACCAACGACTCCGCGAACCCGGTGCTGGGCTACATCCCGACCGCCTACTTTCCGACCTCCATCGCCTACGACCGCGCGACCCGGCAGCTCGTCGTCTGCGACGACAAGGGGATCGGCGCGCAGGGCTCGATCGGCACCGCGCACGGCGTGAGCGCGTTCAACACCCACCAGGAGACCGCGACCGTCAACCTGATCCCGGTGCCCAGCCGCAGCCAGCTCGCGACGATGACCGCGCAGGTCATCAGCAACAACCACTGGGACTCCGCGAGCATCCAGGTCGGACCGGAGTACGCCGATCCCTCCGCGGCCCCAGTCGCGATCCCGCTGCATATCGGCGAGCCCTCGCTGATCAAGCACGTGTTCCTGATCATCAAGGAGAACCGCACCTACGACCAGATGCTCGGCGACCTGCCGCAGGCCAACGGCGATCCGAGCCTCGCGGTGTTCGCGGCCAACGTTCCGAACCAGCACGCGCTGGTCAAGCGCTTCCCGCTGCTCGACAACATGTACGCCCCCAGCCGGCAGTCGGCGGACGGACATCCGTGGATCGTCGAGTCCGGGTCGTTCTACTCCAACGACATCCTCTCGCCGGACTGGATACGCAGCTACCCGGGCGGCAACAGCAACGACGCCCTGACCTACACCCAGCAGGGCTTCCTGTGGTCGGGGGCGCTGAAGAAGGGCCTCGACGTCAAGATGTACGGCGAGTGGAGTGCCGGCTACGTCATCGCGCCGAAGCCGGACGGCAGCAGCTACAGCTGGGCCGACTTCTTCAACACGTCGCTCTACAAGGAGAGCAACGGCGCGCAGGGCAGCAACGTGGTGCCGGATAATTCCGACACGGAATCGACCGCGATCCCGTCGGCCGCCGCGATCCTGGATCCGCACTACCCGTCCTTCAACCTCGGCATTCCCGACCAGTATCGCGCCGACTACTACATCCCGATGCTGCAGGCGCAGGACGCGGCGAACAAGGTGCCGAACCTCACGATCATCTGGCTGCCGGACGACCACACCAACGGCACCACCACCGGCGACCCGCTGCCGAACAACTATGAGGCCGACAACGACCTCGCTCTCGGCCGCATGGTGGAGGCGATCAGCAACAGCCGCGCCTGGCCGACCAGCGCGATCTTCGTGGAGGAGGACGACAGCCAGGACGGCGTCGACCACGTCGATGGCCACCGCCAGCCGGTCTATCTGATCAGCCCGTTCACCGTGGCACCGCAGTCGCCGGGCGTGGGCCGCGTCATCCACACCACCTACACGCAGGAGAACATCAACCGCACGATCGAGAACATCCTCGGCCTGGCGCCGCTGACCCAGTTCGACCTCACGGTGTCGCCGATGTTCGACTGCTTCCAGAACACCCCGGACACCACGCCGTTCACCCACGTCCCGGCAACCACGCCGCTCAATATCGGCCCCGGCGGCACGCCCATACCCGGCACCGGTCCCGCGACCTACAGCATGAACCTGCGCATGACGCCGCTGCAGAAGGCCTGGAACCAAGCGTCGAACTTCATGACCAGGGGCAAGCAGGGCAAGGCGGACTCGGTGGACGAGAACTTCCTCAACCACGTGATCTGGTACTCCGCCACCGACTGGAAGCGGCCCTATCCCGGCGAGCGCAGGATCCAGTGGCCGGCGACCCTGGTCCGCGCGGCGCTGCACGGCAAGCCGGCCCGCGACAGCGACGACTGAGCGCGGCCGGGGATCACGTCGGCCTCGGGCTGCGCAGCACCAGGCTGTAGCCGATGCCGCGCACCGTCTCGATGACGAGGTCCGGGCCGTCCTGCCGCCCGGCTTCGCCGGCCTGTGCCAGACGGCGACGCAGGCGCGACACCACCGCCTCCGGGGCGTTGCCGCTCACCGCCTCGCTCGTGCCGTACAGGCGGTCCTCCAGCCTGTCGCGCACCACGGTGCGGCCGGCGGCGCGCATCAGCTCCTCCAGCAGCAGCTCGCGTCGCGTCAGCTCGAGCAGCACCTCGCCGACCCGCGCCTCGCGCGCACCGGTGTCGTAGCCGAGCGCGCCGAGCCGCAGCACCGGATCGCGGCGGGGCCCGGGTCGGCGCAGGATGAAGCACAGACGGGCGTCGAACTCGTCGAGGTCGAACGGCTTGAGCAGGTAGTCGTCCGCCCCGGCATCGAGCCCGTCGACGCGGTCGCTGATCGCGTCCC
>CAXTNB010000246.1:0-1078 GCA_964245385.1 uncultured Acetobacteraceae bacterium
GACGAGGAGGACGCGGCACGCCTGCCCGGCGGCCTGCGCCGCTACATCACGCCGGCCGGGCTGGCCCGCATGCAGGCGGAACTGAACCAGCTGATGCGCGAGGAGCGGCCGAAGATCGTCGAGATCGTCTCCTGGGCCGCCGGCAACGGCGACCGCTCGGAGAACGGCGACTACCTCTACGGCAAGAAGCGGCTGCGCGAGATCGACCGCCGCGCCCGCTTCCTCGGCCGCCGCATCGAGCAGGCCCACGTGGTCGATCCGGCGGCGCAGACGCGACGCGATCAGGTGTTCTTCGGCGCCACCGTGAGCCTGGTCGACGACGCCGACGCGGCGCGCACGGTGACCATCGTCGGCGTCGACGAGGCGGACCTGTCGCAGGGGCAGGTGAGCCTCGCCTCGCCGCTGGCGCGCGCGCTGCTGCGCGGCCGGGTCGGCGACGAGGTGCGCATGCAGACGCCGCGCGGCACCGTGTTGGTCGAGATCACCGCGATCCGCTACCCTGCGGCGTGAAGGAGCCTCGAATGCCGCACGCCGCCCTGAAGGTCGCGGTCCAGATGGACCCGATCGAGACCGTCGACATCGACGCGGACTCCAGCTTCGCCCTGATGCTGGAGGCGCAGGCGCGCGGCCACGCGCTCTGGGTCTATGAGGTGCGCCAGCTCAGCCTGCGCGAGGGTCGGCCCGACCCGGCGACCGCCGGCGGCCGGGCGCTGCACCGTCTGACGGCGCGGGCGCGGAGGGTCGCGCTCGACCGGGTGCGCGGCGCCCACGCGCGTCTCGGCGAGGCGGCGGTGCTCGACCTCGCGACCATGGACGTGGTGCTGATGCGCCAGGACCCGCCGTTCGACATGGCCTACATCACCGCGACCCACCTGCTGGAGCACGTCCACCCGCACACCCTGGTGGTGAACGACCCGCGCGCGGTGCGCGACGCGCCGGAGAAGCTGCTGGTGACGCACTTCCCCGACCTGATGCCGCCCACCCTGGTGAGCTGGGACGTCCAGGCGATCCGCGACTTCCGCGCCGAGCACCGCGACATCGTCGTCAAGCCGCTGTTCGGCCACGGCGGGGCAGGGGG
>CAXTNB010000246.1:1088-4569 GCA_964245385.1 uncultured Acetobacteraceae bacterium
TCCTCGCAGCGCTCGCCGCCGCCGGCCTGCCCACGCCGCCGACGGTCGTCTGCGAGCGCTGCGAGGACGCGCTGGACGCCCTCGCCCGGCTCGGGGGCGACGTCGTGGTCAAACCGCTGTTCGGCAACGGGGGTGCGGGCGTGTTCCGCATCCGCGAGGACGACGAGAACCTGGCGGCGCTGCTGGAGATGCATTTCCTGCGCTCGCGCGAGCCGCTGATGATCCAGCGCTACGAGCCCGCGGTGCGACGGGGCGACAAGCGCATCATCCTGGTGGACGGCGAGCCGATGGGCGCGATCAACCGGGTGCCCGCGGCCGGCTCGGCGCGGTCCAACATGCATGTCGGCGGCCGCGCCGAGAAGGCGGAGCTGACCGAACGCGACCGCGAGATCTGCCGGCGCATCGGCCCGCACCTGCGCGAGCACGGGCTGATCTTCACCGGCATCGACGTCATCGGCGACTGGCTGACCGAGATCAACGTGACCTCGCCCACCGGGCTGCAGCAGCTCGACCGCTTCGACGGCATCAACAGCGCGTCCCTGCTCTGGGACCGGATCGAGGCCCGACGCGACGCCGGCGCCCGCGCGCCGGAGGCAGTTCCCGCGGCTATTTCCGCGCCGACCTGAACAGCGCGCGCAACCGCTCGGTCACCGGCTCGTAATGGATCCGGCCATCCAGCCAGTGATAGATCGGCAGGCGGAAATAATAGATGACGTTCCCGCCCCAGAACACGACGTTGAGCACGACCAGCCCGATATCCAGATCCGACATGCGGCCGCCTCCTCCCGCCGGGTGCAGGGCCGAGCATAGCGTGCGCCCCGGACGCCGGGCAAACCGCGGCCTCGTGACCGCCCGCCTCTTGCTGCACGGGCCCGGGCAGGGCAGAGAGGGGGTCCGATGAGCCACGCCCTAGAACAGCAGCCACGTGGCCCCGACGGCCCGGTGCCGCGCTCCGCCCTCGACGCCGACGCGGTGAGGGCCGCCTACCGACGCTGGGCCGGCATCTACGACGCCGTGTTCGGCGGCATCTCCGCCTTCGGCCGGCGCCGCGCGGTCGCCGCGGTCAACGCCCTGCCGGGGCAGCTGGTGCTGGAGGTGGGCGTCGGCACCGGCCTCGCCCTGCCGCACTACGAGCCGGACAAGCGGGTCACCGGGATCGACCTGTCCGACGACATGCTGGCCTTCGCCCGGCGGCGGGTGCACAGCCGCGGCCTCGGCAACGTCGAGGCGCTGCTGGAGATGGACGCCGAGGAGACCGACTTCGCCGACGGCAGCTTCGACATCGCGGTGGCGATGTTCGTGGCCTCCGTGGTGCCGAACCCGCGCCGGCTCTATGCCGAGCTGCGACGGGTGGTGCGTCCGGGCGGCCACATCCTGTTCGTCAACCACTTCCTCGCCAGCAACGGCGTCCGGCTGATGGTCGAGCGCGCCATGGCGCGGGCGTCGCACTCGCTCGGCTGGCATCCGGACTTCGCCATCGAATCGCTGCTGCCGCCCGGCGACCGGGCGCGGGCGCGGATCGAGCCGGTGCCGCCGGCCGGCCTGTTCACCCTGGTGACGCTGCGCAACGGTGCGGCGGAGACCGGCTGGCGTGCTTGATCCGGCGGATGCGTCGACCATCTCAGCGAAGAGGATCGGGGACAGGATGGTGACGGACATGCGCGGCCGCTTGGGCGTCCATCCTGGCTGGTGCGGCCTCGCGGCGGCTGCCGCGCTGCCGGGAGCCGGCGCGGTGCCGGCGATGGCGCAGGTGCCGCATCCCTGGCAGATGGGGCTGCAGGCGGCGCACAGCCCGGTGCAGCAGGAGGTGGTCGCCCTCAACACCTGGGTGCTCTACATCATCATCGGCATCGTGGTGTTCGTCGCCAGCCTGATGCTCTACGTGTTCGTGCGCTTCAACCACCGCGCGCACCCGGTGCCGAGCCGCACCAGCCACAACTCCACCATCGAGATCCTGTGGACCACGGTGCCGGTGCTGATCCTGATCATGATCGCCGTGCCGTCGTTCCGGCTGGTGTATTTCCAGGACCGCACCACCGCGCCGGACATGACGGTCAAGGTGACCGGCCACCAGTGGTACTGGGAATACACCTACCCCGAGCAGGGCGGGCTCGACTTCCAGAGCTACATGATCCCGACCAAGCAGCTGAAGCCGGAGCAGCGCGGGCTGCGCCAGCTCGCCGTCGACAACCCGCTGGTGGTGCCGGTCGGCAAGAACGTGCGGGTGCTGATCGCCAGCGGCGACGTGCTGCACAGCTTCTTCATCCCCTCGCTCGGGGTGCAGCGCTACGCCATCCCCGGCCGCACCATCGAGACCTGGTTCAACGTGGACAAGCCCGGCGACTACTACGGCGAGTGCAACCAGATCTGCGGCATCAACCACGACGCCATGTCGATCGAGGTGCACGCGGTCAGCGAGGCCGACTACGCCGCCTGGCTGAAGGACGCCAAGAACAGGTTCAGCGCGCTCGCGCCCTCCCGTCCGGAGCGGGTCGAGCTGGCGCTGGCGAGATAGCATGGGCTCCGGCCCATACGGTATCGTGTTGCACAGCAGCATGTCACGGCGCGGCGCAGACGCTAGTCTGCGTCCGACGCGCAGGAGACGGTAGGATGTCGGCAACCACGCATGACGGGCAGCGGCCGGTCGGGTCGCACGGTGCTGCGCACGCGCAGGCGTTCGAGCAGGGCCACGCCCAGGAACACGGGCACGGCGACCACGCGCACGTGCCGGGCTTCTTCGTGCGCTGGTTCTGCTCGACCAACCACAAAGACATCGGCACGATGTACATCATCCTGTCGATCGTGGCCGGCCTGGTCGGCGGCGCGCTGTCGATGATCATGCGCGCCCAGCTGCTGCATCCCGGCTCCCACGTCGTCGCCACCGGTCAGGCCTGGAACGCCATCGTCACCCAGCATGGCCTGATCATGATCTTCTTCATGGTGATGCCGGCGATGATCGGCGGCTTCGGCAACTGGTTCATCCCGCTGATGATCGGCGCCCCCGACATGGCGTTCCCGCGGCTGAACAACATGTCGCTGTGGATGGCCGTCGCCGGCTTCTTCATGACCATGATGGGCCTGCTGTGGGGTGGCGGCTCCGGCTCCGGCTGGACGCTGTACCCGCCGCTCTCCAACGGCCAGTACCAGTCCGGGCCGGCGATGGACTTCACCCTGTTCTCGCTGCACCTGTCCGGCATCTCGTCGCTGCTGGGTGCCATCAACTTCATCACCACCATCTTCAACATGCGCGCGCCGGGCATGACGCTGCACAAGATGCCGCTGTTCGTCTGGTCGATGCTGGTGACGGCGTTCCTGCTGCTGCTGGCGGTGCCGGTGCTGGCCGGCGCGATCACCATGCTGATCACCGACCGCAACTTCGGCACCGCGTTCTTCGACCCGCAGGGCGGCGGCGACCCGGTGCTGTTCCAGCACCTGTTCTGGTTCTTCGGCCACCCCGAAGTCTACATCCTGATCCTGCCGG
>CAXTNB010000247.1:0-4559 GCA_964245385.1 uncultured Acetobacteraceae bacterium
CCGCACCGCGCCGACGGTGCGTATCCGCAGCGCCCCGTCCGGCGACGCCTCGACGACGAACACCGGCCCCTGCTGGCTCAGCGGCAGCAGCGCCGTCACCAGGCGCGGCTCCGGCGGCACGGCCGGCGGCGGGAGCGGCGACGGCGTCCGCAGCACCGCGAACCCCGCAATCACCGCGGCGAGCGCCAGGCCGGAGGCGGTGGCGCCCTGCCACAGCCGCAGGCTGCCCACCCGCCGGTCCCGCGCGGCCGGCGCTCCCGCGGCAGGCGCCGCCCCCGCCGTCTCTCCGCCCCAGGCGCTGGCGACGATCCTCGGCCACAGCCCCGCCGGCGGCGTCACCGGCACGGTCAGGCGGCCGAGCGGCGCCAGACGCCGCTCCCAGGCATCGATGGCGTCGCGCAGGCCCGGGTCGCCGTCCGCCTCGCGCGACAGCAGCAGCCGCTCCGCCGGGTCGAGCGTGCCGAGCACGTACTCGGCGGCGAGCAGCTCGGTCTCCCGATCCGACGGGTCGCTGGCACCGCCGCTCATGGTTCGAGGCACCGGCGCAGCCCGAGCAGCGCCCGGCGCACCCACGACTTCACGGTGCCGAGCGGCGCCTGCAGCCTGATCGCGAGCTCGGAATGGCTCAGCCCGTCGATGAAGGCGAGCACCACCACGCGGCGCTGCGCCTCCTCGAGCTGCTCCAGGCAGCGTCGCAGCGCGTCGGCCTCGGCACTCGCCATCAGCTGGCCGAGCGGATCCGGCCCGGCATCCGGCTCCTCGACCGGCGCCGGCCCGTAATTCTCCCGCCCACGCCTGCGCAGGATGTCGATCGCCCGGTAGCGCAGCAGGCTGGACAACCAGACCTCGGCGGAGCCGCGGCGGGCGTCGAAGCGCGACGAGCGCTGCCATACCTGCAGGAACGCGTCGTGCACCGCGTCGGCCGCGAGCTGCGGCTGCCTGGTCAGGCGCAGCGCCTGGCCGTAGAGTCGCGGCGCCTGCAGGTCGTAGAGCTTGCGGAAGGCCGCCCGGTCGCCTCCGCTGCATCGTGCCAGCAGCGACTCGATCGTCTCTCGTATCGGTTCGTCGGCCATGCGAGCCTGCAGCCACTCCCAAGTCACCGCGCGAAGACTAGCCGGTTCCTCCCAGGTTGGCGACACGAGCGCGCTGATCCTCATGCTGCTCCTACGGCAGCAGCGGTCGAACGGATGAGGCCGCGACGCGGCAACCGTCGATCAGAGCGTCCGCATCGTCTCCGGCGGCGCGTGCATGAAGCTCGCGCAGTCGCGCAGGCTGGGTGCCAGGAAGCGCAGCGGCCCCGCGAACGCACCGATGATCTCGATATGGTCGAGGCCGGGATAGATCCTGGCCTCGACGACGCCGCCGGCCTGACGCACGCGCTGCGCCAGCCTCAGGGTGTTGGACGGCCGCACGACGCGGTCGGCACCCCCGGCGAGCAGCAGCATCGGCGGGTTGCGCCCGTCCACGTGCGCGATCGGCTGGGTCGTGTCCAGCGGCCGGCCCGGCGCGAAGATGTCGCGCAGCTCGTCGCTGTCGAGCGGCAGGAAGTCGTAGGGACCGGCGAGCCCCACCATGCCGCCCAGGTCGATGCGCGGCGCCAGCCCGAACGCGCCGAGCCAGCGCGGATCGAGCGCCAGCATGGCGGCGTTGTAGGCGCCCGCCGAGTGGCCCAGCAGGTAGGGCGGTGCCGCAGAACCACCGAAACGACGCCCGTGCCGGCGCGTCCAGGCCAGCGCCTGGGCGCAGTCGAGCAGGAAATCCGGGTAGCGCACCTCCGGGTAGAGCCGGTAGTCGGGGATCACCACCACGAAGCCGAGTGCCGCGAGCGCGCCGCCGACGAAGCGATACATCGCCTTGTCGCCGGTGTCCCAGCTGCCGCCGTACAGGAACAGCACCACCGGGTGCGAGGCGCCGGCAGCCGGATGCCGGGCCGGCGCGTAGACGTCGAGGCTGCGACGCGGGCCGTCGCCGTAGGCGATCGACCGCGCCACCAGGCGATCCGGGGCCAGTCCGTTGACGAGGCGGAGCGGCGAGCAGCCGGCGAGCAGCAGCGGCAGCGACGACAGCGCCCGGCGGCGACCGATCGAGCGGGGGCGGATCAAGCGGGAGCGGCGCCGGATCGGTCCAGGCCGGCGAGCACCGCCTCGACGCGTATCGGCAGGTCGCGCAGGCGCAGGCCGGTCGCGTGGTGCAGCGCGTTGCTGATGGCGGCGTTGACGCCGATCAGGCCCAGCTCTCCCAGCCCCTTGACGCCGAGCGGGTTGATGTCCGGGTCGGGATCGGGCAGCAGCAGCGCCTCGACGCGGCCGCACTCGGCGGCGGTCGCGACCAGGTAGTCGGCGAGGTTGTCGTTGACGTAGCGGCCGGTGCGCCGGTCGTGCGACGTCGCTTCCAGCAGCGCCGCGCCCAGCCCCCAGATCATGCCGCCTTGCAGCTGGCTGCGCGCCGCCAGCGGGTTGAGGATGGCGCCCGCCGCGAACGCGCCCAGCAGGCGCGGCACCCGTATCGCGCCGGTCCGGGCATGCACGCGCACCTCGGCGAACTGCGCCCCGAACGCCCAGCCGAGCCGCTCGCCGCCGGCGCTGAGCGCGAGCCGGCCGCCATGCAGCCGGGCGTGGGCGTCGTCGCCGAGCCCGGCGGGGATGAAGTCGCGCGTCACCTCGATCCGCCCGCCCTCGGCCGCCGACGCGATCCGCGCCAGGCTCTCGCCGCGTCCGTCCGGCGCCACCACGCGTCCGTCGCGCAGCTGCAGGTCGGCGGCGTTGCGGCCGTGCAGCGCGCCGGGTCCGGCGATCGCCGCGCGCAGCAGCTTCTCGCGCAGCGCGTCGCAGCCGCGTCGCAGCGCGTGCGCCATGCTGGTCGTGCTCGACGAGCCGCCGGACAGGCCGGCCGGTGCGAAGGCGGTGTCGCCGAGCCGCACCGTGACCTGCGGCACCGGCAGGCCGAGCCAGTCGGCGGCCAGCATCGCGAGCAGGGTGTAGAGGCCGTTGCCGATCTCGTGGTGGGCGCTCTCGACGGTGAGGCGGCCGTCGCCGTCGAGCACCACGCGCACCGCGGCCGCCGCGATCTTCACCGGCCGGGCGGCGCTGGCGCAGCCGAAGCCGACCAGCCAGTCGCCGTCGCGCATCGAGCGCGGCGCCGCGGTGCGATCTGCCCAGCCGAACGCCTGCGCGCCGGCATCGAAGCAGCGCATCAGCGGGCGCGTGGTGAACGGCTTGCCGGTGATCGGATCGTGCGCCGCATCGTTGCGCCGCCGCAGCGCGATCGGGTCGATCCGCAGCGTGCAGGCCAGCTCGTCGACCGCGCTCTCGAGCGCGAACAGGTAGGGCATCTCCGGCGGCGCCCGCATCGGGCCGGGGGTGTTGCGGTCCACCCGCACGGCCGCCTCGTGGGTGCGCACGGCGGCGCAGTGGTACAGGCTGGCGGTGACGTCGGTGCCCTCCATGGCGAAGCTGTCGAACCGCGACGTCACCATCTCCGCCTCGTGGATCAGCGCCAGCAGCCGGCCTTCCGCGGTCGCGCCGAGCCGGACGCGGTGCCGCGTCTCCGGCCGGTAGTTGGCGATGGTGAAGCACTGCGAGCGCGTCGGCACCAGCGTGACCGGGCGCCCCAGCCGGCGCGCGGCGCAGGCGACCAGCGCGGTGTGCTGCGACAGCGCCAGCTTGGAGCCGAAATGACCGCCGAGGAACGGCGCCACCACCCGCACGCGGGCCGGATCGAGCCCGAGCTGACGCGCCAGGCCCTGCTGCGCCGCCATCACGAAGCGGGTCGGTTCGTAGACGGTCAGGCCGTCGTCCTGCCAGACGCAGCTGGTGGTGAACATCTCCATCGGATTGTGGTGCTGCGTCGGCGTGCTGCTGCGGGCGTCGATGCGGTGCGGCGCCGCCGCCAGCGCCGCGTCGGCGTCGCCGACCGCCGGGTCCTCGTGCGCCGGCTTGAGCTGCGCGAGCGCCACCCGCTGCGAACCCGGCTCATCGAAGCCGAACGCGGCCGGCAGCGCCTCGAGCCGGACCCGGACGCGCGCCGCCGCCTGCTCGGCCGCCTCCCGGCTCTCCGCGGTGACCAGTGCCACGATCTGGCCCGGGTAGGCGACGCGGTCGGATCCGAGCGGCAGCCAGGAGCTGTTGGCGTATCCGCCCTCCATCAGGTGCCGGACCGGGCGGATCTCGCCGGCGAGATCGTGCCAGGTGAGGATCTGCAGCACGCCGGCAGACCAGGCGGCGTCGAGGTCGAAGCCCACGATGCGCGCGGGGCCGGTCGGGCTGGTCACCAGGGCCGCGTGCGCCGCGTCGCGCAGCGGCTGGTCGGAGGCGAAGGCCGCGCGCCCGGTCACCTTCGGGCGGCCATCCACGCGGCTGTGCGGGCGGCCGATGATCGGGCCCAGGTCGGACCGGCTGTTCAACGAGCTCCCTCCCGGCTGGCAGGCTGCTGCGAGAGAGCAGGCAAGGGCGTCGCCCCTGACCCACTGCGGCCGACGGCCCCAGACCCCGACTCATGAAAAGTGGATTTCAAAGGCTCCGCCTTTGATGGGGTTCAAGGGGCAAAGCCCCTTGCTCTCC
>CAXTNB010000248.1:0-4545 GCA_964245385.1 uncultured Acetobacteraceae bacterium
GCATCACGCCGGCCTCGCTCGACCAGCTGCTGCACCCGACGCTGGACCCCAAGGCCGAGCGCACGGTGATCTCGCGCGGCCTGCCGGCCTCGCCGGGCGCCGCCACGGGGGCCATCCGCTTCTCCGCCGACGAGGTGGAGCGCTGCGCCGCGCGCGGCGAGGACGTGATCCTGGTGCGCATCGAGACCAGCCCGGAGGACGTGCACGGCATGCACGCGGCGCGTGGCGTGCTGACCACGCGGGGCGGCATGACCAGCCACGCCGCGGTGGTGGCGCGCGGCATGGGGCGGGTCTGCGTCGCCGGCGCCGGCGGCATACGGGTGGACTACGCCCGCCAGACCCTGTCGGCCGGCGGCCGCGAGCTGCGCGCCGGCGACTGGATCACCCTGGACGGCTCCACCGGCGAGGTGTTCGCCGGCCGCGTCGCCACCGTCGAGCCGACCCTGTCGGAGGACTTCACCACCCTGATGTCGTGGGCCGACGCGGTGCGGCGCATGAAGGTGCGCGCCAACGCCGAGACGCCGGAGGACGCGGCCGCCGCGCACGGCTTCGGCGCCGAGGGCATCGGGCTGTGCCGCACCGAGCACATGTTCTTCGGCCCCGAGCGCATCGGCGCGATGCGGCAGATGATCATGGCCGACGACGCGGCGGCACGACGCCAGGCGCTGGCGACGCTGCTGCCGTTCCAGCGCGACGATTTCGCCGCCCTGTTCCGCATCATGGCCGGGCTGCCGGTGACCATACGGCTGCTCGATCCGCCGCTGCACGAGTTCCTGCCGCACGGCGAGGCGGAGCTCGCCGAGCTGGCGCGCGCGCTGGACAAGGAGGTCGAGGCGCTGGCGCAGCGTCGCGCGGCGCTGTCGGAGAGCAACCCGATGCTCGGCCATCGCGGCTGCCGGCTGGGCATCAGCTTCCCGGAGATCTACGAGATGCAGGCGCGCGCCATCTTCGAGGCGGCGGTGCTGGTGTCGCAGGAGACCGGGCGCGCGGTGGTGCCGGAGGTCATGATCCCGCTGGTCGGCACCGCCCGCGAGCTGGAGATCACGCGCAACGAGGTCGAGCGCGTCGCCCGCGAGGTGATCGGCGGCGCCGGGCTCGCGATCGAGTATCAGGTCGGCACCATGATCGAGCTGCCGCGCGCCGCCCTGACCGCGGACCGCATCGCGGCCCAGGCCGACTTCTTCTCGTTCGGCACCAACGACCTCACCCAGACCACCTTCGGCCTGTCGCGCGACGATGCCGGCAGCTTCCTGCCGGGCTACCTGGAGAAGGAGATCTGGGCGAAGGACCCGTTCGTCACCCTCGACCAGGACGGCGTCGGCGCCCTGGTGGAGATCGCCGCCCAGAAGGGACGCGGCCGCAAGCCGGGCCTGAAGCTCGGCATCTGCGGCGAGCACGGCGGCGATCCGGCCTCGATCCGGTTCTGCGAGCAGCTCGGGCTCGACTACGTGTCGTGCTCGCCGTTCCGGGTGCCGATCGCGCGGCTGGCCGCAGCGCAGGCGGCGCTGTCGCGGGCGGAGGCGGACTGACCGGACGGGGGCGGCGTTGGCGATGGACGAGCACCGCATCAGCCTGCACCTGGTCTCGGACGCCACCGGCGAGACGCTGAACGCGGTCGCCCGCGCCACGGTGGCGCAGTTCGAGCACACCCACGTGGTGTATCACCGGTGGAACCTGATACGCACCCGGCTGCACCTGCACCGGGTGGTGGAGGGGATCGAGGCCGATCCCGGGCCGGTGCTGTCCTCGATGATGGACCGCACGCTGCGCAGCGCGCTCGACACCGCGTGCAACCACCTCAAGGTGCAGGTGGTGAACGTGCTCGACCCGGTGCTGGCGATGCTGCAGGAGACGCTGGGCGAGAAGGTGCAGGGCCGCCCCGGCATCCAGTACGTGCTCGACGACGAGTACTACCGGCGGATCGACGCCATGCACTACGTGCTGGCGCACGATGACGGGCAGGCGATGGCCGGCCTGCACGAGGCCGACGTGGTGCTGGTGGGCGTCTCGCGCGCCTCGAAGACGCCGACCTCGTTCTACCTCGCCAATCGCGGGGTGAAGGCCGCGAACGTGCCGCTGGTGTCGAACGTGCCGCTGGCGCCGGAGCTGCTGGCGCTGCGTCGTCCGGTGGTCGGGCTGACCATCGACCCGCGCACCCTGGTGGAGATACGCCGGCACCGGCTGCGCGCCATCGTGCCGCAGGGGGCGGGCCGGATCGAGGAGGTCAGCCACGTCTACGTCGACCCCGAGGCGGTGCGCGACGAGGTGGTGTGGGCGCGCCGGCTGTGCACGCGGCACGGCTGGCCGGTGATCGACGTCAGCCGCCGCTCGATCGAGGAGACCGCCGCCGCCGTGATCGAGCTGCAGGAGCTCTGGCACTCCCGGCAGTCGCGCCGGCAGGACTGATCGGCGCGTTCAGCTCCGCCGGTGCAGCAGGCAGACCAGGGTGAACAGCCGGCGCGCGGTGTCGAAATCCAGCACGATGCGCCGCTGCAGCCGCTCGATGATCAGGCTCGCCCCCTCGTTGTGCAGGGCGCGCCGGCCCATGTCGATCGCCTGCAGCTGCGCGGTCGGCCCCTGCGCCACCGCGCCGTCATAGCTCTCGACGAGCAGGTGATAGTCCTTGATCAGGCGTCGGAACGGGCTCAGCGAGAACACGAACAGGCGCAGCGGCCGGTCCTCGGCGTCGCGCACGTCCAGCGTCAGCCGGCCGCCCTGCAGCGACAGGTGCAGCGTGAACGGCCCGGTCAACCCGACCGGCGCGAAGCTGCCGCAGGCCTGCAGGTCGCGTATCGCCTGCTCGCGGTCGAGATCCTGCTCGGTCCTGCCGGCGTGCCCGGCGGCGTCGCCCTGCAGCACCACGTGCGCCAGGGCATCGGCGCGCAGGCCAGGCCCATCGGACGCGGCACTGCCGCCTCGATCATCCACGGCCAGGCCGCCCCGAGTGCCGCAACGGGCTGCCTCCCCGACCCGGACGGCCCGACGTCAGGCCTCCTCGTCGCCCGCCATCTCCTCGTCCGTCGCACCGCCCCAGGAGGTCGCGGCCAGGGTGGCCTCGCCGCCGGTCACGCCGGCACCGTCCGCGGCCTGCGCCTGCGCCTCGTCCGCCGCCTGCGCGACGCTTCCCGGCGCCGTATCCGCGGTCTCGGCCTGCGGTGCCGCGTTGGTGGCATCGAACGGCGCGGTGCCGGCGCGATCGGGATTGTCGGTCGGCGCGCTCGGCGTGGCGGACGGATCGGACATCGTGGCCTCCTGCGTGAAGCCGTCGTAACGCGTCAGCATCGCCGAGCGTTCGCCGCCGCCGCTTCCCCTGCGCGCGCCGGACTTGTTGCCGAAACCGCTTCGTTTATGCTCGACCGCCGAGCCCGGTTTACGTATACGTCAACCAGGGCAGGATGGGAGACAGGCCGGTGCAGGACGTCGTGATCGCGGGCTATGCCCGCTCTGCGTTTCATTTCGCGCTCAAGGGTGCGCTGGCACGGGTCCGACCGGACGACCTCGCCGCCACGGTGGTGCGCGGCCTGATCGAGCGCAGCGGCGTCGACGCGGCGGCGATCGAGGACCTGATCGTCGGCTGCGCCTTCCCCGAGGGCGAGCAGGGCGGCAACGTCGCGCGCCTGATCGGCCTGCTCGCCGAGCTGCCGCTCTCGGTCGGCGGCGCCACCGTCAACCGCTTCTGCGGCTCCTCGATGCAGGCGATCCACATGGCCGCGGGCGCGATCCGCATGAACGCGGGCGACGCCTTCATCTGTGCCGGCATCGAGAGCATGAGCCGGGTGCCGATGGGCGGCTACAACCCGCTGCCCAACACCACGCTCGCGGCCAGGAGTGCCGGCGCCTACATGGGCATGGGCGAGACCGCCGAGAACGTGGCGCGCCGCTACGAGATCTCGCGCGAGGCGCAGGAGGCGTTCGCGGTGCGCAGCCAGCAGCGCGCCCACGCCGCGCAGCAGGCCGGCCGGCTCGCCGAGGAGATCGTGCCCTATGTCGGCAAGGCGGGCACCGTCGATGCGGATGGCTGCCTGCGTCCGGCCACCACCGCGGAGGCGCTGGCCGGGCTGAAGCCGGCGTTCGAGGTCGGCGGCACGGTAACCGCCGGCACCGCCTCGCCGCTCACCGACGGCGCCAGCGCGGTGCTGGTGTGCAGCGCCGAGTTCGCGCGCGCGAACCGGCTGCAGCCGCTGGCGCGCATCGCCGGCATCGCGGTCTCCGGCTGCGAGCCGGAGGTGATGGGGCTCGGGCCGATCAAGGCGTCGCGCAAGGCGATGGCGCGCGCCGGCGGGGTCGCGATCGAGGATGTCGGCGTCGTCGAGCTGAACGAGGCGTTCGCCAGCCAGGCGCTCGCCTGCGCCCGCGAGCTCGGAGCCCAGGAAAAAAGCGACCATCACCACGCGGTCCACGTCCACGACCATCATGCGCGCGGCCTCCGGGTCCTGCGCCGTCGCGCGCATCGCCTTGCCGAGCCGAGTGCGGCGCACGAAGAGCTGGAGGCCTGCCATGAGCAGCAGCGAGACGATCCAGCTCAGCAGGTCGGGCAGGCGGCTC
>CAXTNB010000249.1:0-4545 GCA_964245385.1 uncultured Acetobacteraceae bacterium
GCGTCCATGTCCGCTACCCGTGAGCTCCGACCGCGCCGGGCAGCTTATACCGCAGGGTCAGGAAATCCAGAGCGAGGCCCGGTCGCGTCCGGCCGCCGCCGCGGGTCGTCGGGACTGGGCGGGCGACAGCTTGAAGCGGTTCCAGAGATCGACGTAGAAGCGATACCCGTCGCGGTTCTGGAAGAACAGGTTGCGCCAGCTCTGGAACACGGGATCGTCCTGACGATAGGCCTCGTCCTTGATCAGCTTCTGCGCGGCGATCGGCTTGGGGCCGTGGAAATGCACCACCCTGGCCATCGGATCGACGCCCCAGTACGGCTTCCAGTTGTACTTGGGCGACAGCGGATCCCACTTGCCGTTGTAGAAGACACGCAGGAACTCCTGGTCGTAGCCGTGCAGGGTGTGCAGCATGTCGCAGGCGAAATCGAGCATCGCCGGCAGGTCGGCACGCAGGCGCCTGACATTCATCAGCATGACGCCGGAGTTGATCTCCTTGTGGTGGCCGTAGAGATCGAACTGCGACGCCACCGCGAAGGTCGCGGGACGGAAACTGTCCATCGCCGGATCGGAGAGGAACATGACGTCGCAGTCGGTGTAGAGGATGAATTCCTCCTTGGTCTCGACGTTCGGAATGTCGAGCCTCTGGAAGGCGCCGGCCGCGGTCCGCATGTAGTCGGGCCAGTCCGGACGCAGCCGCTTCTGCGCGCGCTGCAGCTGGTCGTAGAACGAGATGCGGTGGCGGATGACGGTCACGCCCGCCGCGCGCATCTCGTCGGTGAACGCGTTCTCGCTGCCGTCGTACAGCAGGTGCGGCCGCAGCGTGGTGTTGAGCTGGGCCGAGGCCACCGCCACCCTGATCATGTCGACGAAGCCGTGATCTTCGTCCGCGGTGAGCGTCTCCTCCGTGATCGAGAAGTACCATTTCATCGCCACCACCGTCTCCTTATTTTTGCCTGTCTCACAGCGGGAGACATTGCATTCGGGTTCTTCGAGATGCGGCAAACCGTTCGGCCCGCACAATGACAGAGCGCCATCGCCGCCACCGGATCCTTCTCCGCCGAAGATCGTCACGATACCGTGATGTCTTGCCCGCGGCGGCCGCCTCGCGAGGCGGCCGCGCCCGGGGCGCGCGGCTGCAGTTCGCCCTCCCCTTTCCGCTCGCGCGGCGCTAGTGTCCCGGTGGACACCAGCCGTATCAAAAAGATAGTGGCCTGCTCGTCGCCGAAATTCGCTGGCGAGTTTCGCAGGCAGGGCACCAGGCTTGCGGCGAGAGGAGGATGGAGGCGCACGTGCAGGACGCTCTGGAGGGTCGAGGCGGACCGCACGACCTGAAGGTCCTCATCTGCGGCGACGCCCCGCTCGAATCGGAGGCCAACGCGTCGATCCGCGGCTCCATCCGCGACGGCTGGGTCGAGTACCTCTCGCCGCAGCGCGTGTCCTCCGCCAGCCTGGACGGCGCCGCCGCGGCGATCGCGACGCTCCGGCCGGACCTGCTGCTCTGCGTCGGTTCCTACCTGCCGGAGGCGGCCTATTTCGGCGAGGCGTCGCGGATCGCGCGCGGCGCCGGCGCGGTCTGCGCGTTCTGGGCCACCGAGGATCCCTACGAGAAGGACGCCAGCTACCGCATCGAGCCGCATTTCGACGCCATCTTCACCTGCGACCGCTGGACCAGGCGGTTCTACGACCACGCCCGGGTGTTCCACCTCCCGCTCGCCGGCTGCCCGCGCCGCCATCACGTGCCGATCGACCACGACGCGGCGCGTCCGATCGACGTGCTGTTCTGCGGCGTCGCCTTCGCCAACCGGCGCGAGATCATCGCCGGGCTGATGCCGGCGCTGCGCGGCCTGAAGGTCTCGGTGATCGGTCCGGGCTGGGGCGGGGCACCGGGTTTCTCGGACCGACGCGTCGACAAGGCGCGGCTGATCGAGCTCTACGCCAGCGCCAAGATCGTCCTCAACCTGGGCCGCAGCCTGAACTTCGAGAACACGCGCTACCAGATCGCCGCCTCGAGCCCGGGGCCGCGCACCTTCGAGGCGGCGATGGCCGGCGGGATGCAGCTGTTCCACGAGGATACGCCGGAGATCCGAGACTATTTCGACGAGGACGAGATCCCCGGCTTCTCCGGCGTGCTCGAGTTCCGGCGGCTGTGCGACCGCTTCCTGCAGGCCGACGCGACGCGCCTCGGCACCGCAGCGCGGGCGCAGCGGCGGGCGCTGGCGGAGCACAGCTACGCGCGGCGCGCCCGGCGCCTGGTCGAGACGCTGGTCGGCGAAGGGCTGCTGTGATCCTGCTCTACAACACCAACGCGACGCGCAACCCGAACGCCTACCTCACCCTGGCCGTCGAGGCGGCGCTGCGCAGCCTGCGCGGCGCGGGCGGGGTGCTTCGCGTCGACGAGCGGACCCTGGCACGCGAGGCCGCGACCGGCGCGCACGCGCTGCTGCTCTGCATCGACGGCCAGCGGCTGAACGCCGGGCTGATCGCGCGGGTGAAGCCGGCCTTCCGCCGCGTCGTGCTGTGGGCGTTCGAGGACCCGTTCATGCTGGACTACAACCTCGCCCACGCGTCGCTGTTCGACCTCGTGTTCACCAACGATCCCTCGTGCGTCGCCGCCTACGGCGCGCGCGGCCACTACCTGCCGCTGGCGGCGAGCCGGATGCTGCATCATCGCGACGTGCTGCCCGACCAGAAGCTGCGCCACGACATCTTCTTCGCCGGCACCATGTGGCCGAACCGCGTCGCGGTGCTGCGACGGGTGATCGCGGCGTTCCCGGACGCCTCGATGAAGCTGGTCTGCCCGACCAACGAGTACCTGCCGCCGCTGCCGCCGCAGATCGCGTCGCGGGCGATCACGCGGCCGATCAGCCACGAGGCGTTCGTCGGCTTCGCCAACGCCAGCCGGGTGACGCTGACCCTGTTCCGCGACTACGCCAGCCACGGCGCCTCGGGCCTCGCGCACGCGCCGGGACCGCGCCTGTTCGAACTCGGCATGGCCGGCACGGCGCAGGTGGTGCAGCAGCCGGCCGGGCTGCCGGCGGCGCAGTTCGCCGCCATCGACGGGATCCTCCTCGATCACGGCGAGGCGCTGGTCACGCGGATCGGCGACGTGCTGGCAGACAGCGCGCTGCGCACCTCGCTCGCGCGCCTGGCGCAGCTGTCGGTGCTGGCCGCGCACGGCTACGAGCACCGGCTGCGCCGCCTGCTGGAGCTCTCCCTCGGCGACGCCGCGAGCGATCCGCCGCCGGCGACGGCGACGATCCGGAGCGCGCTGCCGGCGCGCAGGCTGCGGGTGCTGATGTGCACGCACTCGACGATCCACCATCAGGTGTGGGGCGGCGTCGAGGTCTACCAGCAGATGCTGTGCACCCAGCTCGAGCACGAGGTCGAGGTGCTGTTCTGGATACGCGGCGACCAGGGCTGCGAGCTGCTGGATGCGCGCGGGGCCGTCCTGGAGCGCTTCGACGGCGAGGCGATCGGCTGGCTGGACGTGCTCTGCGATCCGTTCGAGGAGGCGCACTTCTCCGACGTGCTGAGCAGCTACGACGTCGACGTGGTGCATTTCCAGCATCTCGGCCATCACGCGGCGTCGCTGCCGCTGATCGCGCGCGCCAGCGGCGTCGGCACGCTGCTGTCGGTGCACGACTTCTACCTGGTCTGCGCCCGCTACAACCTGCTCGACCACGAGCAGAAGTTCTGCGACATCGGCGCCCGCTCGATCAGCGCCTGCACGATCTGCCTGGCTCGGGCGGAGGGCCTGCCGGCCGGGGCGCAGCAGCAGCGACGCGGCTTCATGGAGCAGGTGCTGGGCGCCGTCGACCTGCTGCTGTTCGGCTCGCGCCAGTCCGAGGAGCTGGTGCGGCGCATCTACCCGCAGACGCGGAGCATCCGGCGCCTGGTGTTGGGCGTGCCGGCGCCGGCCCCCCCGCTGCCGCGCGCGAGCGCCGCGTCGCGGGCCGACCGCCGCACCGACCCGGACGTGCTCGACGTCGTGGTGGTGGGCAACTTCCTGCGCATCAAGGGCGCGGACACGGTGCTGCAGGTGATCGAGGCGGCGCCGCCGCACCTGTTCCGGTTCCACATCCTGGGCCAGGCGGAGCCACACTATCACGAGGTGCTGCAGGCACTCGGCACGCGCGTCACCTATCACGGCCGCTACGCGCCGGGGGAGCTGCCGCTGTCCCAGGAGCGGGTCGCGGGGCAGGTCGCGCTGCACCTGTCGATCTGGCCGGAGACCTGGTGCATCTCGCTGTCCGAGGTCTGGCAGGCCGGGCTGATCCCGATCGTCACCGACATCGGCGCGCTGGGCGAGCGGGTCAGCCACGGCGTCGACGGCTTCAAGGTGCGGGTCGGCGACGCCAGCGCGGTGCTGGACCTGCTGGAGGTGCTGCGCGCCAATCCCGGCCTGCGCGAGACGTTGCGACGCGGCATCGGACCCCACCTGTGGGCAGACGCGGACGCCTACGCGGCGCGCATCCTCGGAGAATATCGGGCGCTGGCGCCGGGGGTCCGGCTCGGCAGCGGGCCGCTCGGGCTCGATGTCGGGCA
>CAXTNB010000250.1:0-287 GCA_964245385.1 uncultured Acetobacteraceae bacterium
GTGCTGCTCGGCGCCTGGAGCCTGCGCGACCGCACGTGGCGGTGGGCCGATCCGCCGCTGCTGCTGCTGGGTGCGGCGCTGCCGCTGGTCCCGTACGGCCTGCTCTACCTGCGCATCTACGGCCCGCATCCGACCGCCTACATGCTGAACTCGCGCGGCATGGGCTTCCGCTTCGGCGAGCTGCCGATGAAGACCGTGCTGCTGCTGATCGCGCCTAGGCCCTGGTTTCCCTCCGGCAGCGGCATGCTGATGCGGCTGCCCTGGATGGCGGTCGGGTTCGCCGGCAT
>CAXTNB010000250.1:297-4507 GCA_964245385.1 uncultured Acetobacteraceae bacterium
CGGCATGCTGCTGCTGCCCGGCCTGCGGCCGCGCGCCGCGCGGCGCGCCCTGACGCTGCTGAGCGCGATGATGCTGGCCTACATGGCCGTGTTGTTCAGCTACGTCGACCTGCTGCCGAGCGGGCTCTGGACCTACAAGAACGTGCACTACTTCAAGTGGATGCTGCCGGGCTTCGCCCTGCTCGGCGTGGTGTTGCTGCGCGCGCTGCGCCGTCCGCCGCGACGCGCGCCGATCCTGGCGCTGCTCGCGGTCGTGCTGCTCAGCGCCGTGCGGCTGGTGCCGGTGCCGGCAACGGGGGATGATGCCCGGCTGCTGCAGTACGCGGGCAGGCCGCCGCGCTGGTCGAGCTCCTATTTCGGGCACGCCCGCCTCGCCGACGCGCGCGGCGTGTTCGAGAACATCCTGACCATGCGGATCCTGCCCGACGACCAGGGGTTGCGCGTGCTCTCGCTGTCGCGCCCGTTCGAGGGCCGCCCGGTATGGCTGCAGCGGACCGGCCTGGACATCGCGCCGGACCAGGCGCCGCGGGCCTGGGCCGGGCAGGTGACCGTCGGCTGGCCCTGTTGGCTGCCGCCCTACCCGTGCAACCACCTTCGGCTCGCGCGTTGATCCGCCCGGCGCGGCCTTCCCGCCGGCCGCCGATCGCCCTACGGTGGCTGGCGCGGTCCGGTGGCGCGGAGGCCGGGAGGAGCTGACGATGGATGCGGACGCGATCGCCGAGGCGCTGTCGGCCGCCATGCTGCACAGCGACATGGCGATGGTGTTGTCCGATCCGCGGCTGCCGGACTGCCCGATGATCGCCGCCAACGCCGCCTTCTCCAGACTGTCGGGCTACGACCACGACGAGATCATCGGCCGCAACTGCCGCTTCCTGCAGGGGCCCAACACCGACCCGCGCTCGTCGCGTCGCATCCGCAGCTGCGTCGAGGCCGGCCAGGGCTGCGTCGAGTGGATCGTCAACCACCGCCGCGACGGCGCGATGTTCTGGAACCTGCTGTTCATCTCGCCGGTGCGCGACGACGCCGGCGAGCTGGTGTTCTTCTTCGGCAGCCAGCTCGACATCACCAGGGGCATGCCGGAGGGGATGGACGATTTCAGCCTGGGACGTGCCCACGTCGTGCCGGCGCTGGAACACGAGTTCCACAGCCTGCTGCACGAGATCGTGGAGCGGACCGACCAGGCGGAGCACGCGGCACCGGTGCTGCGCGCCCAGGCGCTGGAGCGCATCGTCACCGCCGCGCATCGGCTGGCGGAGATCTCCACCAGCCTGGCGCCGGGGGCCTAGCGCCGACCTTCCAGGGTCCGAGCCCGATCGGCCGGACCGCCGGGCACGGTGGAAGGCGGACCTTGCCGTGACGGCTCGCTTCGCTGACACCGGCGATGGGTCGGCCGCGAACCTGATCGAGCCGGCGCCTAGGCCGGAGCGGCGTAGGTCGCGCGGACGGGAGGCCGCGGGCCGCGCGTCACGGCAGCAGGCGAGGGTTGCGCCAGCCCTGCACGCCGTCCACGGTGACCAGCGGCTCGGCGTGGCCGGGGACCGGGCTGATGGACAGGATCGCGGGACGCTCGATCTCCAGCTGCCAGCCCGCCCGAAGCAGTGCGCCGAACAGGGCGCCCTCGATCTGTCGGGAGTGGGTGCCGACCACCAGGTAGGCCACCTTCTCGTCGAGGGTCGGCATGCACTCCGATAGCAGGGTCGCTTCACCGCCCTGGATGTCGACGTGCAGCAGGTCGACCCGCGGAAAGGGTGCGGCGAGTTCGGCCAGCGGGATCATCGGCAGCGCGTCGTGGCTTCCCGTCCGCGAGGCGGCCTGGCACTGCTCGTCCGTCGCGGCGAGGATCGGCGCCAGTCCCCACTGCTCGGCCGCCCGCTCCTGGCGCGGGAACAGCGCGGTGCCGGAGCGCGCGGCGGCGACGCCGTGGTGCAGCGTCACCTGGGCGAGCTCGAAGCCGTTCGCGGCACAGCTCTCGCGGGCGAAGCCGAGATGGCCGGCATCGCCCTCGATGCCGACCAGCCGCACCCCGAGGCCGGCCCGACGCGCGGCGGCGCCGGTGTTGTTCATCCAGCATCCCCAGCCGCAGCCGAGCTCGATCACGGTGAAGACGTCCCGCGCCAGATCCACCGCGCGCAGTGCCGCGGCCCACTCGGCGATGTCGGCGTGCCAGTTGGCCGGGATCGGCACGCCCTCGACCTGGCCGTCGCGCGGTCCCAGGACGGTGGGCATGATCCTCGGGTCGACCAGCACGCCGAGGAAGTTGCGCAGGTAGCCCGCGACCGGCTGCGGGTCCGGCACCGCGTGGTGCTGGATCACGCCCAGGGCGTCGAAGCTCGCGTGGTAGTGGAAGAACGGGCTTCGGTCGCTGGAGGTGAGAACGGCCTGCTCGCGCTCGAGCCGCGCGAGCTTCTCCGAGAGCTGCCGCCGCTCCGCGAGCAGGGCGGCGTGCGCCTCGCGGAGCCGGCGCCACGCCGGGACGTGCGAGGCCGCCCGCCGGGTCCAGCTCGAGGTCACGGCGACGGCTCGTCCCGCCGAGCCGTGATCGGGCCGGTCATGCTAGCCCGGCTGCAGCAGTACCCGGTACACCACCTGCCAGTACGGGGCCGCGAACAGGATCACGCTCGCGGCGATGCCGGTCAGCACCACGAACGAGGTCAGCGACCAGAAGCCGTGCAGGCGACGCTGACGCCAGGCGTAGATCGAGCCTCCGGCCAGCCAGAGCCAGACCAGTCCGACCACCACGAACAACCAGAAATACATCGGCTTCCTCGCTGAGACGTTGGGGCTGAGACGCTGGAGCTGAGACGCTGGGGCTGGGACGCTCGATCAGTACTTGCCGCCGTCGGACAACTGCACGTAGACGCGCTCGGCGAAGTGGGTCAGCTGCCAGGCGCGCTGGCTCGGCTGTATCGTGCTGTCGCTGGCGACGATCGGGCAGTAGGCCGCGGTCAGGCCGTTGACGATGTCGTCCTGTCCCACCGACGGCGCCGCCGCGCGCACCTTGGGCAGGATCGCGTTCACGCTCTGCAGCAGGTTGGCCGCGTGGGTGGCTTCCAGCAGCGCGCCGACGCCGGTCGACTTGTCGGCGACCACGCGCTGCATGTCCGGCTGCTCGACGTCGGGGCAGCCGTTCGGCCGCTTGCCGTTGAGCAGGGTCGAGGTGTCGGTGCGCAGCAGCGACACCAGGAACGGCGTCGCGTTGGCCGGCGCCCGATTGCTCCAGTTCTGGCGCACGTAGTTGGTGACGTCGGCGATCTCGCGGTCGCTCATGTTGGAGCCGACGCCCGGCATCACGGCGTAGTTGCCGTGCGCCTCGAGGCCGCCCAGCACCACCCGCAGCACGGTCTGCGGCCCGTAGGCGCGCACCATGCCGTTGCCGTCCAGGGCGGGGATCTTGTCCTTGATGCCCTGGCCGTCGACCTGGTGGCAGGAGGCGCAATGGTTGAGGTAGACGGCCTCGCCCGCGGCCATGCTCACCGAGCGATACTGGGCGGTGCGCGCCTGGTAGCTGGGCGTCGGCCTGAGCGACTTCAGGTAGGCGGTGATCGCGTGCAGGTCGGCGTCGGTCAGCTTGCTGGTGCTGTACTTGACCGTCTCCCACATCGGCCCGGCGACCGTGCCCATCTGCTCCGAGTGGCCCTGCTTGAAGAACTGCACCATGTCCTCGGTGCTGTAGCGGCCGATGCCGGTCAGGTTGTCCGGATGCAGGTTGGGCGCGTACCACATCTCAATCGGGCCGCCCTGCACGTTCAGCGCCACCGCGGTGTTGCCGAGGAAGTTGCGGTTGTTGTGGCAGGTGCCGCAATGCTCCAGGCCGCCCACGATGTAGGCGCCGCGATTGACCTCGTCGGACTGCTTCGGATCGGGCTTGAAATACTCGCCGGGCACGAAGAACGCGTCCCACAGCGCGATCGCCGGGCGCAGCGTGAAGGGGAACCAGATGTGGTTCGGCAGCCGCGGCGCGTACACCGCCGGCACCGAGAACAGGTAGGCCTTGATCGCCAGCAGGTCGTCGCGCGAGACGGTGTTGTACCAGGGATACGGCATCGCCGGGTAGATGCGCTGGCCGTTCGGCATCACGCCGTGCCGCATCAGGTTGATGTACTGGTCATCGGTCCAGTTGCCGATGCCGGTCTCCTTGTCCGAGGTGATGTTCGGTGTCGAGATCACGCCGAACGGCATGTTCATGTACTGGCCGCCGGCGAGGTTCTTG
>CAXTNB010000251.1:0-410 GCA_964245385.1 uncultured Acetobacteraceae bacterium
GGATGCGCGGATGGCAGTGGCCCTGGTTGACCGCCGAGTAGGCCGACAGGCAGTCCAGGTAGCGTCGGCCGTCCACGTCCCACACCCAGACGCCGGAGCCCCGCGTCAGCACCACGTCGAGCGGCTTGTAGTTGGTGGCGCCGTAGCGCGCCTCGGCCTCGAGCAGGTCGCCTGCGAGAGTCATGGCCCGTTCCCGTGTCCGTCCCTGAGCAGTCCGCGCGCAGCATAGCGATCCGCTCGTGCCGGAGCCGCAAGAATCTAGCCGAGCAGCACGCCCAGTTCGGCGAGCCGGTCCTGGTCGGTGCGCTCGAAGCGCAGCGGCGTGACCGTGACCGCGCCGGCGGCGAGGGCGGCGGTCTCGCTGCCGGGCGCATCCTCGCCGCGGCCACGACGCATCTGCAGCCAGTGGT
>CAXTNB010000251.1:420-4491 GCA_964245385.1 uncultured Acetobacteraceae bacterium
TAGCTCAGGCCGCGCGGATCGGTCCGCGACACCACCTCGATGCCGTCGAGCCGGCCCACCCCCTGACGCGTCAGCGTGAGCGGGGCCGCCCGGTCCGGCGGACAGTCGGGGAAGTTGACGTTCAGGCAGGCGCCCCCGGCCCGGCCGAGGCCGGCGAGGCGACGCAGCACGTCCGGGGCCAGGCTCTCCGCGGTCGCCCAGGGAACGGCGTCCCGATCGCTGAACGCCTGGCTCAGCGCCACCGAGACGATACCGAACAGCAGGCCGGTCATGGCCGCGCCGACGGTGCCGGAGAACACGGTCTCCACCCCGAGATTGGCGCCGCGGTTGATCCCCGACAGGATCATGTCGGGCGGCGCGTCGCGCATCAGCCGATGCAGCCCGAGTGCGATGCAATCCCCGGGCGTGCCCGCCACGGCGAAGCGGCGCTCGCCGCGTGGGCTCACCCGGAGCGGGGCGTGCAGGCTCAGCGAATGCGAGGTGCCGCTCTGGTCGTGCTCCGGCGCGACCACCCAGACCTCCTGGGCGAGAGTCGCGGCCACGCGTTCCAGCACCGCCAGCCCCGGCGCACCGATGCCGTCGTCGTTGGTCAGCAGCACGCGCCGCAGCATCGGTTCCGCCGCGTCCATCCCTGATCTCCCCTGCCGGCGCGTCGGCGGTGCGTGCCGCTCAGCCCTCGACGAAGGCCGTTGCCGGAAAGCCTTGGGCGAACAGTAGCGCGCGCAGGTCGGCGTGGTCGATGCGGGTCTCGATCGCCTGCCGCACCGCCGGCTTGGCGTGGAAGGCGATGCCGAGCCCCGCGTCCGCCAGCATGTCGAGGTCGTTGGCGCCGTCGCCGACCGCCAGCGTCGCCGACAGCCGCAGCCCGCGCGCCTGCGCCAGCCGGTGCAGCGTCTGGCACTTGGCCTCGCGTCCCAGGATCGGCTCGAGCACGCGGCCGGTCAGCCGTCCCTCGGCCTCGCCCAGCACGTTGGCGTGGTGCTCGTCGAAGCCGCACAGCGCCGCGATGCGCGCGCTGAACCAGGTGAAGCCGCCCGACACCAGGACGCAGCGCGCGTTGTGCGCCCGCATGGTGGCGACCAGCGTGCGCGCCCCCGGGGTGAGCCGGGTCTCGGCCAGCGTGCGCTCCAGTGCCGCGACCTCGAGCCCTCGCAGCAGCGCCACCCGCTCGCGCAGCGCCTCCTCGAAGGCGATCTCGCCGTTCATCGAGCGCGCGGTGATCGCCGCCACCTGCGCGCCGATCCCGGCCTGATGGGCGAGATCGTCCAGCGTCTCGCCCGTCACCACCGTGCTGTCCATGTCGGCGACCAGCAGACCCTTGCGCCGGCCGCGCGCACGGGTGATCAGCACGTCGACCGACGCGCCGGCGAAGGCGTCGCGCAGGGTGGCGATCGTCGGCTGGCTGAAGCCGTGCGCGGGACAGGGGATCTCCGCCGCCTCGCCGTCGCAGAGCACGCGCGGCGCGCCGCCCGACACCATCTCCCGCGCCTGGTCGATCTGCGCCGTCGTCAGGCTGCCGGCCTTGCGGTCGGCGATCAGGGACAGGATACGGGGCAGGGACAGGATACGGGGCATCGCCATGCCGGCTGCGTGTGGCAGGGATGTCGGCATGAAGCAAGCGAGCGGACAGCGGGCGGAGGGCGAGGCGGTGATCGTCGCCGGGCCGACCTGCAGCGGCAAGTCGGCACTGGCGCTGGCGCTGGCGCGCGCGCTGGGCGGGGTGGTGATCAACGCGGACTCGATGCAGGTCTATCGCGAGCTGCGCGTGCTCACCGCGCGCCCGACGCCGCAGCAGGAGGCGGCCTGCCCGCACGCGCTCTACGGGGTGCGCGCCGCGGGCGAGCCGGGCAGCGTCGCCTGGTGGCGCGAGCAGGCCCTCGCGGCGCTGCGCACCGCGTGGACGCAGGGCAGGCTGCCGATCCTGTGCGGCGGCACCGGGCTGTACCTCGCGGCCCTCACCGACGGGCTGACCGACATCCCGGAGCCCGGCGCGCCGGTCCGGCAGGCGGCGCGCGCGCTGCTGGCGGAGATCGGCCCGGCCGCGCTGCACGCACGCCTGGCCGGGCTCGATCCGGCCACCGCGCGCCTGGTCCGGCCCAGCGACGGCCAGCGCCTCGCCCGCGCCTGGGAGGTGCTCGCCGGCACCGGACAGGGTCTTGCCGCCTGGCGCCGGCACCGCCATCTGCCGCCGGCGCCGGCCCGCTTCACCGCGGTGCTGCTGGCGCCCTCGCGCGCGTCGCTGCGCGCGGCGATCGCGGCACGCTTCGCCGCCATGCTGGAGGCGGGCGCGCTCGACGAGGTGGAGGCGCTGCTGTCGCTCGGCCTGTCGCCGGCGCTGCCGGCGATGCGCGCGCACGGCGTGCCGGAGCTGGCCGGCTACCTGCGCGGCACGACCAGCCTGGAGGCGGCGCGTGCCCGCGCCATCTTCGCCCAGGGCCGCTACACCAAGCGGCAGGCGACCTGGTTCGCCCACCATCGGCTGGCGCCGGCCGCGCGCACCGACATAATAAGCTCACGCATGGCTGATATGACGAAATCTTCGGAAAGAAATTGGCTGGAAATCATATCCTTTGTTAAGAGGTGCGTTGACGACGCGGGCAAGCCTCGGCCATAACGCCCGCACCTCGCGCGCTCGTCTGCCCACGGGGCGCGCACCTCGCGCGCCCGGCGGCCGGGTTCGCCCGCAGCGGAGCAGGACATGAACGCGACGACCGACCTTTCCGACCGCCAGGCGCGCCATGGCGGCCGGAGCGACGCGGTGCCGGTGCTGAACGGGGCGGAGGTGCTGCTCCGGGTGCTGCAGGAGCAGGGCGTGGAGGTCGTGTTCGGCTATCCCGGCGGCGCGGTGCTGCCGATCTACGATGCGCTGTTCAAGCAGGATCGGATCCGCCACGTCCTGGTGCGCCACGAGCAGGCCGCCGTGCATGCCGCCGAGGGCTACGCGCGCTCCACCGGCCGCGTCGGCGTGGTGCTGGTCACCAGCGGCCCGGGGGCGACCAACGCGGTCACCGGCCTGGTCGACGCGCTGATGGACAGCGTGCCGGTGGTCTGCCTGACCGGCCAGGTGCCGACGCACATGATCGGCAACGACGCCTTCCAGGAGGCCGACACCACCGGGATCACCCGGCCCGCCACCAAGCACAACTACCTGGTCAAGCGTGCCGGCGACCTCGCCGCCACCGTGCACGAGGCGTTCTACGTCGCGCGCAGCGGCCGGCCCGGGCCGGTGGTGGTCGACCTGCCCAAGGACATCATGGTGGGTGCGGCGCCGTTCGCGCCGGCCTCGAGCGCGCCGCACCGGTCGTATCGGCCGGTCACCGAGCCGCGGCTCGAGGCGGTGCGCGAGGCGGTGGCGCTGATCAAGCGCGCGAAGCGGCCGCTGTTCTACACCGGCGGCGGCGTGATCAACGCCGGGCCCGGCGCCGCGGCGGCGCTGCGCCGGCTGGTGCGGCTGACCGGCTACCCGTGCACCTCGACGCTGATGGGGCTGGGCGCCTATCCCACCTCCGACCCGCTATGCCTCGGCATGCTCGGCATGCACGGCACGCTCGAGGCCAACCTGGCGACGCACGGCTGCGACGTGCTGATCAATATCGGCGCCCGCTTCGACGACCGCGTCACCGGGAGGCTGGACGCGTTCTCGCCGGGCTCGCTCAAGATCCACGTCGATATCGACCCCTCTTCGGTGAACAAGATCGTCGCCGTCGACGTGGCGGTGATCGGCGATGCCGGACGCGCGCTCGAGATGATGATCGAGGCCTGGCACGCGGATCCGGCCGAGCCCGACCGCGAGGCGCTGGCGGCCTGGTGGCGACGCATCGACGGCTGGCGCGGCATCGACTGCCTGCGCTACCGCCAGGAGCCCTCGCCGTCGGCGGTGATCAAGCCGCAGCACGCCATACGCCGGCTGAACGCGCTCGCCTACGAGACCGGGCGCGACGTGTTCGTCACCACCGAGGTCGGCCAGCACCAGATGTGGGCCGCGCAGCACTTCTCGTTCCCCGAGCCTAACCGCTGGATGACCAGCGGCGGCCGCGGCACCAGGGGATCCGGCCTGCCGGCCGCCGTCGG
>CAXTNB010000252.1:0-1249 GCA_964245385.1 uncultured Acetobacteraceae bacterium
GAGGCACCGGGACAGGTCAGGATCAGCCGTCGTCACGAAAGTGCGCCATCGCTCGGAGACGCTCATGAGCCTGTCGCTGCAGCTCAAGGACTACCGCCTGACCACGGCGGAGATCCTCTATCACCTGCCGGACCATCCGGCGATGCTGCAGTCCTACATCTGGCAGGAGCTCGACATCGCGCCCGCCTACCCGACGCTGCACAAGTTCCTGGATTTCTGGCGCAAGGAGATCGAGGGCAGGCTGCACTCGGTGCGCGTCGGCTCGCTGACCCTGATCCGCCCGCCCAGCATCCGCACCCCGAGCACGGTGCTGACGCTGCAGTAGGCTTCCTCGCACGCGGCTATTCCTGCCGCTCCGGCACCTCCGGATCGTCGCGACGCACCCCGTCCAGCAGCGCCCGCCGCGCCGCCTCCGCCCGCCGGTCGTTCAGCTTGGCAGCGTCGGTGCGGCCGAAGCGGACGCGGTTCTCCTCGGCGAGTGCCGCGTCCCGCGCACGCGCCCGCCGCTTCTTGACCCGGTTGAGGTTGACGATCTCGCCCATCGCTTCATCCTGCCGCATTCCGCTTCCGAGGACGAGCAGCATGGGCAAGATCATCACCCTCACCGCGACCGACGGCCACAGCCTCTCCGGCTACGAGGCCGGACTGCCGGACAGCCCGCGCGCGCTGGTGGTGCTGCAGGAGATCTTCGGGGTGAACCACCACATCCGCAACGTCTGCGACGGCTTCGCCGATGCCGGCTACCACGTGATCGCGCCGGCCTTGTTCGACCGCGTCGAGCGCGGCGTCGAGATCGGCTATGACGGGCCCGACATGCAGCGCGGCAGCGGGATACGCCAGAAGATCAGGCCCGAGGACACCCTCGCCGACGTCCTCGCGGCCGCCGAGGCGCTCGGGCGCGAGACGGTCGGCGTCATCGGCTATTGCTGGGGCGGCGCGCTGGCCTGGGCCGCGGCGACCCGCAGCCATCGCTTCAAGGCCGCGGTGGGCTGGTACGGCGGCGGCATCGCGGCGACCAAGGAGGCGACGCCGAACTGCCCGGTGCAGCTGCATTTCGGCGCCGACGACGACCACATCCCGCTGTCCGACGTCGAGGCGATACGCGCGGCCCAGCCCGGCGTGGAGATCTTCGTCTACGAGGGTGCGGGGCACGGCTTCGGCTGCTCGGAGCGCGGCAGCTACGAGGCGCGCTCGGCCGCCCTCGCCCAGGAGCGCAGCCTCACCTTCCTGCAGCATCATCTCTGAGCGG
>CAXTNB010000252.1:1349-4474 GCA_964245385.1 uncultured Acetobacteraceae bacterium
CGCGATTTTGACGCACCCGATCATGAACCTATCGTAACCGTCATCGTTATGTCCGACGAGGCAACCTGGCGGCAACCTGACGGAGATGCGTCGCATGCTCGGAACGATCCTGCTGGTCATCCTGATCCTGCTCCTGATCGGCGCGCTGCCGACCTGGGGCTATAGCGGCGGCTGGGGCTACTTCCCGTCCGGCGGACTGGGCCTGGTGCTGATCGTGGTGATCATCCTGCTGGTGATGGGAAGGATCTGACCTCCCGCGTCGCGGACGCGGGCACGGTCAGCCGGGCCCGAGGACCCGCCCGGCGACCGCGTCGAGCCGCGCCAGCACGGCCGGGTCGCGGGCGCCGGGCGACGTGATCAGGGCGTGGTCGAGTGCTCGGTCGCATCCGGCGGGGCACGGACCGCGGCGCCGGCCGAGGCGGGGGATCACGCCGGCCACCAGGCCGCGCGCACGCTCCGCGTTGGACTGCATCACCTGCACCACCGCCTCGACGGTGACGCTGTCGTGGCCCGGGTGCCAGCAGTCGTAGTCGGTGACCATGGCGACGGTGGCGTAGCAGAGCTCCGCCTCGCGGGCGAGCTTGGCCTCGGGCATGTTGGTCATGCCGACCACCGCGCAGCCCCAGGAGCGGTAGAGCTGGCTCTCGGCGCGGCTGGAGAATTGCGGCCCCTCCATCACCAGGTAGCTGCCGCCGCGCGTCACCGGCAGGCCGAGTGCGACGGCCTGAGAGTGCAGCGCGTCGCCGAGGCGCGGGCAGACCGGGTCGGCCATCGAGACGTGCGCCACCATGCCGCTGTCGAAGAAGCTCTTCTCGCGCGCGAACGAGCGGTCGATGAACTGGTCGACGATCACGAAGTGGCCGGGCGGCAGCTCCTCCTTCAGCGAGCCGACCGCCGACAGCGACACCACGTCGGTCACCCCGGAGCGCTTCAGCGC
The DNA here is from genome assembly GCA_964245385.1 of uncultured Acetobacteraceae bacterium. Taxonomy (GTDB): domain Bacteria; phylum Pseudomonadota; class Alphaproteobacteria; order Acetobacterales; family Acetobacteraceae; genus Lichenicoccus. The sequence continues at coordinate 2,287 of CAXTNB010000252.1, forward strand.
GTCGATGTTGGCGCGGTAGTTCACCCGGCTCGGCGGGATGCGGTGGCCGCGGCCGTGGCGCGGCAGGAACACGCAGCGCACCTCGCCCAGCCGGCCGAACAGCAGCGCGTCCGACGGTGCGCCCCACGGCGTCTCGACCTCGCGCCAGACCTTGTCCTCGAGCCCCTCGATGTCGTAGAGGCCCGAGCCGCCGATCAGGCCGATCACCGGCTGGATCGCGCCCTCGGGACCGGCCTCAGGAGCGGACATCGGCCCAGACCTTGCGCTTGACCACGAACACCAGCCCGAGCAGCCCGACCAGGTAGATCACCACCCGCACCCCCATGCGTCGGCGCTCCTCCAGGTGCGGCTGCGCCGTCCAGGCGAGGTAGGTGCTGACGTCGTGCGCCATCTGCAGCTTGGTCGGCCTGGTGCCGTCGGCGTACTTGACGTGGGCGTCCTCCAGCACGTCGGGCATCGCCACCGCGTTGCCGGGCACGTAGTCGTTGTAGTGCATGCCCGCGGCCAGGGTGACGTCGGGCGGCGCGTCGCGGAAGCCGGTCAGGTAGGCCTGGATGAAGCTCGGGCCGCCGGGGATGGTGAGTGCCAGCCGCGACTGGTCGGGGGGAGCGATGCCGCTGTTCGCCGCCCGTGCCGCGGCCTCGTTCGGGTAGGGGGCGCGGAAATGGTCGTCCGGCGTCGCCGCGCGCAGCACCACCCGGCCCTGGGCGTCGGTGCCGCCAGGCACCGGCTGGCCGGCGGCGATGTCCTGGATCTGATCGTCGTCGAGCCCGAGGCCGGAGAGGTCGCGGAAGGTGACCTGCTTCATCGAGTGGCACGACGCGCAGACCTGGCTGTAGACCGCGTAGCCGCGCTGCGCGCTGGCCAGGTCGAAGCTGCCGAACGCGCCCTGGAAGCTCCAGGCCTGTCCGGGGATCGGCAGCGCCTGCAGGGCCTGCGCTTGCGCTCCGGTGGCGAGGCCGAGCATGGCCGCCGACAGCACCCCGGCGGCGAGCGGGAGCCGCCGCATCAGCGATGCTCCGCCGCCGTGGCCGCGGCGCGCGCCGGGCCGTAGCCGCCGCCGGGCGATGGGCGCTGCGGCAGCACCGGCCGGCCGATGCTCTCCGGCAGCGGCAGCGTGCGCTCGACGCCGCCGAGCAGCGGCAGCAGCACCAGGAAGTGCGCGAACCAGTACAGCGTCGCCAGCCGCGACAGCGCCAGCCACACCCCCTGCGGCCGGTTCAGCCCGGCCACCAGCAGCACCAGGAAGGCAAGCACCAGCAGCACCATCAGCCTGCGGTAGACCGGCCGGAAGCGGGCGCTGCGCACCGGCGAGGTGTCGAGCCACGGCACCGCGAACAGCATCAGCACCGAGCCGGCGGCGAGCAGCACGCCGCCGAGCTGCGAGGGCACCGCGCGCAGGATGGCGAAGAACGGTGCGAGGTACCATTCCGGGATGATGTCGGACGGCGTCGAGAACGGGTTCGCCTCGACGTAGTTGTCGGTCTGGGTCAGCCAGCCCGGCAGGTAGAACACCAGCAGCGCGAAGGCGAGCAGGAACACGCACAGGCCGAGCCCGTCCTTCGACGTGTAGTACGGGTGGAACGGCAGCGTGTCCTGCGGACCCTTCACCTCGATGCCGAGCGGGTTGCTGGACCCGGTCACGTGCAGCGCCGCGACGTGCAGCACCACCGCGCCGATGATCAGGAAGCCGAGCACGAAGTGCAGCACGTAGAAGCGGTGCAGTGCGGCGTCGCCGAGCCCGTTGCCGCCCTGCAGCCAGGTCGCGAGCCCATGTCCGAAGCCCGGCAGGGCGGAGACCGCGTTGGTGAGCACCACCGCACCCCAGTAGCTCATCTGGCCCCAGGGCAGCACGTAGCCGGCGAACGCGGTGACCATCACCATCACCAGCAGCAGCATCCCGGTCAGCCAGAGCAGCTCGCGCGGCGCCTTGTAGGAGCCGTAGTACAGCGAGCGGAAGGTGTGCACGTAGAGCGCCATGAAGAACAGGCTGACGCCGGCCATGTGGATGGAGCGTATGATCCAGCCGCTGCTCACCTGGCGGTCGATCGCCTCGACGCTGGCGAAGGCGGCGGCGCCGGTCGCGGTGTAGTTGATCGACAGGAAGATGCCGCTCAGCGTGAGGGCGAGCAGTGCGATGGTCGCGAACGCGCCGAAGTTCCACAGGTAGTTGAGGTTGCGCGGCGTC
>CAXTNB010000253.1:0-263 GCA_964245385.1 uncultured Acetobacteraceae bacterium
ACTCGAAGCCGAGGGCGATCAGCAGCGCCACGCCGAGCAGCACGAACGTGCCGATCGCCAGCGGCGGCGCGTTGGTCGCATGCATGTCGGAGACCAGCCCGTAGACCGCGTAGCCCAGGCCGCAGGCGAGCATCAGGACGAACAGCCCGGAGCCGGCGAGGCTCGGCCTGGCGCCGGGCACGCCCTGCTGGAACCGCGTCGCTCGCTGCATCGCGACGTCTGACATGAGATCCGCTCCACCCGTGAGAGCGACCTTCTAGGGC
>CAXTNB010000253.1:306-4443 GCA_964245385.1 uncultured Acetobacteraceae bacterium
ATCGCGGCGGGCAGCTCGCGGTCCAGACGCACCGCATCGACGGTCGGCAGCAGGCCGAGCCGCTGCGCCATCGCGGCCTGGTTGTCCGGATGCAGCAGGGCATCGAGGTAGAGCATCGCCGGGGCGACCGACCGGCTCTGCTGCGGCACGCAGGCCAGGATCAGGAACGGGATCGCGCCCTCGACCGGAACGCTGTCGCGTACCGCCCGCCCCGCTTGCCGCCACACGTAGGCGCGCGAGCGCCACATCGGCGCCATCGCGATCTCGCCCGAGGCCAGCGCCTGGCCGAGCGCCTCGTTGTCGGCGTAGATGCGCAGGACGCCGGCCTTCTTGAGCGCGATGAAGGTCGACTTCGCCCTCTCCAGGCTCGCCGGCACGGCGTGCTGGGCGATCGCGGCCGCCGCCAGGTTGTGCACCGCGACCTCGCTGGAGAAGCCGACCTCGCCGCGACGCGCCGCCTCGAACAGGGCGGCGAAGCCGCGCGGCGCCGCTGCGAGCTTCGAGGCGTTGTAGACCACGCACATCGCGGTGCGCGCCTGCGGCACCCCGTACGGCACGCGCAGCGCGGTCGGCACGTGCGGCAGCGCGCCGACCCCGGCGGTGGTCACCGGCACGAAGAGCTGCTGCAGCGACAGCCGGTAGGCGTCCATCCCCGAGAGCAGGGCGACGTCCAGGGCGGCGATGCCGGCGACGCGGGCCCGTTCTCCGGCGGCGACCTGTCGGACGTCGATCCCGGCGCCGAGGGCGAGCGGCCGGTCGATCAGCGTCCGCAGCGCCTCGCCGTAGGCGCCGCCCCAGCATCCCACCGTGATGCCGCGGCGCGGCGGCTCGGCACCGGCACCGGATGTCAGGGCGAGGCCGGCGGCGCCACCCAGCAGCAGGCGACGTGGCAGGGACAGTGGCATGCGAGGCTCCCGGAGCAGGGCGAAGCCCTCCGGGCGCGGTCTGGGCCTCCGGCTCCGCCCGGTCAAGGCCCGCGCCGCGGCGGTGCCGGCTCAGGCCCGCCGCGCGACCTGCGACGACTCGTCCTGGCTGCGCGCGCGGGCGTACTCCTTGGGCCCCACGTGCCAGAACTGCCGCAGCGCCGGACTCCCCTCGTGCAGCCGCAGGGCCGCGAAGCGGCTGCTGGTCTCGCGCGCATGCGTCTCCACCAGGCCGCGCAGCTCCGCCTCGACGCCCGGATCGGTGACGCGGCTCCAGCCGAGCGTGTCGGCGTTGACCCGCAGCTCGAAGTCGCCGCGTCGGTCGTAGACGAAGGCGGTGCCGCCGGTGAAGCCGGCGCCGAAATTGTCCCCCACCGACCCGAGCACGACGACGGTGCCGCCGGTCATGTACTCGCAGCCGTTCGAGCCGCAGCCCTCGACCACCGCGATGGCGCCGGAGTTGCGCACCGCGAACCGCTCGCCGGCCTGACCGGCGGCGTACAGCGCGCCGGAGGTGGCGCCGTACAGCACCGTGTTGCCGATGATCGCGTTCTCGTTGCTGATCAGCTGCGACGACGGCGCCTGGCGTACCACGATGGTGGCACCCGACAGCCCCTTGCCGACATAGTCGTTGGCGTCGCCGATCACCTCCAGCTTCAGGCCGCGGACCGCGAAGGCGCCCAGTGACTGCCCGGCCGAGCCGCGCAGCCGCACCGTCAGGTGGCCCGGAGCGAGCGTCTCCATGCCGAAGCGGCGCACGATCCTGCTGGAGATCTTGGTGCCGATGGCGCGGTGGGTGTTCTGCACGTTGTAGTGCAGCTGCATCTTCTCGCCGTGCTCGAACAGCGGGCGGCTGTCGGCGATCATCTGCGCGTCCAGCGTCTCCGGCACCTCGTTGCGGCCCTCGCGGGTGCAGTAGCGCGCGTGCGGCCCCGGATCGGCCTGCGCCAGCAGCGGGTTGAGGTCGAGGTCGTCGAGGTAGTCGGCCCCGCGGCTCACCTGGTGCAGCAGGTCGGTGCGGCCGATGATCTGGTTCACGCTGGAGAAGCCGAGCGAGGCCAGGATGTTGCGCACCTCCTCGGCGATGAAGGAGAACAGGTTGATCACCTTCTCCGGGGTGCCCTCGAACTTGGCGCGCAGCGCCTCGTCCTGCGAGCAGATGCCGACCGGGCAGGTGTTGGAGTGGCACTGCCGCACCATGATGCAGCCCATCGCCACCAGGCTCGCGGTGCCGATGCCGAACTCCTCCGCGCCCAGCATGGCGGCGATCACCACGTCGCGCCCGGTCTTGAGCCCGCCGTCGGTGCGCAGCTTCACCCGGTGGCGCAGCCGGTTCAGCATCAGCACCTGGTGCGCTTCCGCGAGCCCCATCTCCCAGGGCAGGCCGGCATACTTCACCGAGGTCTGCGGGCTGGCGCCGGTGCCCCCGGAGTGCCCCGAGATCAGGATCGCGTCGGCGCGCGCCTTGGCGACGCCGGCGGCGATGGTGCCGATGCCCGAGCGCGCCACCAGCTTCACCGTGACGGTGGCGTCGGGGTTGATCTGCTTGAGGTCGTAGATGAGCTGGGCGAGGTCCTCGATCGAGTAGATGTCGTGGTGCGGCGGCGGCGAGATCAGGGTGACGCCCGGCGTCGCGTGGCGCAGCCTGGCGATCAGCCCGGTGACCTTGAAGCCGGGCAGCTGGCCGCCCTCGCCGGGCTTGGCACCCTGGGCCATCTTGATCTCGATCTCGCGGCAGTCGTTGAGGTACTGCGCGGTCACCCCGAAGCGGCCGGAGGCGATCTGCTTGATCGCCGAGGAGGCGTTGTCGCCGTTGGCGCGCGGCTTGGAGCGCGCCGGATCCTCGCCGCCCTCGCCGGAGTCCGAGCGCGCGCCGATGCGGTTCATCGCGATCGACAGCGTCTCGTGCGCCTCCGGGCTGAGCGCGCCCAGCGAGATGCCGGGTGCCAGCAGGCGCTTGCGTATCTCGGTGATGCTCTCGACGTCCTCCACCGGGATCGGCGTGCGTCCGCCGCGAAAATCCAGCAGGTCGCGCAGGGCGACGGGCTTCTGCCGGCGCACCGCGTCGGCGTAGCGCCGGTAGGTGGTGAAGCTGTCGGTGGCGCACGCGGTCTGCAGCGTGTGGATCAGGCCGCCGTCGAAGGCGTGCACCTCGCCGCGCACCCGCATCTTGTAGAGGCCGCCGACCGGCAGCGTGACCGCCTCCTCCGACCAGGCGGCCTCGTGCAGGGTCAGCACGTTCCGGGCCAGGCCGGACAGCCCGATGCCGGAGATGCGCGACGGCATGCCGGGGAAGAACTCTGCCACCAGCGCGCGCGACAGCCCGATCGCCTCGAAGTTGCAGCCGCCGCGATAGGAGGCGATCACCGAGATGCCCATCTTGGACATCGTCTTCAGCAGGCCCTTGTTGATCGCCCGGCGATAGCGCTCCACCGCCGCGCGCAGCGAGACGTCGCCGAACAGGCCGCGGCGATGCCGGTCGGCGATGCTCTCCTGGGCCAGGTACGGGTTGATCGTGGTCGCACCCACGCCGATCATCACCGCCATCGCGTGCACGTCGAGGCACTCGGCGGTGCGCACGTTCAGGCTGGTGAAGGTGCGCAGCGAGTGCCGCACCAGGTGGGTGTGCACGGCTCCGGTCGCCAGGATAATCGGGACGTAGGCGCGCGCGGCGCACTGGTGCTCGTCGGTGAGGAAGACGTGCGTGCATCCGGCGCGCACGCTCTCCTCCGCCTCGCGTCGGATCCGCTCGATCGCGGCGCGCAGCCCGGCCTCCCCGGCCTCGGCCGGGAAGGTGCAGTCGATCACGCAGGCGTTGGCGCCGAGGAACTCGCGCAGGGCGGCGTGCTCGCCGCTGGTCAGCATCGGGGTCGCGAGCTGCAGCAGGTCGCACTGGCGCTCGTCCTGGTCGAGCACGTTGCCGAGGTTGCCGAGCCGCGTGGTCAGGCTCATCACCCGTGTCTCGCGCAGGCTGTCGATCGGCGGGTTGGTGACCTGGCTGAAGGCCTGGCGGAAATAGTGCGCGAGCCCGCGATAGCTCTCCGACAGCACCGCGAGCGGGGTGTCGTCGCCCATGCTGCCGACCGCCTCCGCACCCTGCAGCCCCATCGGGTGCAGGATCATCTCCAGCTCCTCCAGCGTGGTGCCGACCGCGAGCTGCCGCCGGCGACATGCTGATCGTCGGCTCGGAGACCGGCATGGTGAAGGTGCCGGA
>CAXTNB010000254.1:0-3480 GCA_964245385.1 uncultured Acetobacteraceae bacterium
TTTTTCATGTCCTTCGCGCCGTTCGTGGCAATGTCGGCGCTCAAGCGCGAGCAGATCGGCCGGCTCTTCACGGCCGTCGAGAAAACGCGGCGTGCGGCCCGGGAAAAGATCGGCACGGGTCCGCTCAACCGGCTGCTGCACGCGGCGGTGGAACTCCAACCGCCCCCGACCCGTGCCAACAAGCGCTTCAAGCTGCTCTACGCCACGCACGTGGCCGACCGGTCCGGCTCGCCTGTCCCGGCACCTGCGTCACCCTGAGGCCCGGCGAGGCGCTGCGGCTCTCGGTGGCGGCGGCGAGCTATCCCGCCTACGGCGTCAACCCGGGCAGCGGCGCCCCCGCGGAGACGACGCCGGTCAGCCGGGCGCAGGTCATCACCCTGATGGTGCATTATGGTCCGGGACGGCCGTCGTCGCTGCTGGTCGGGACCTTGCCGGAGACGCCGCATGAGCCTTGAGCCGTTCCTCTCCGACCTGGGCGAGGTCCCGGTGCTGCGCGACCAGGCCGCGGTGCGGCAGCGCAGCCGCGACTTCTTCTGGTACAGCCCGGTGCTCAAGCGCCAGCTCAACCACCTGACCGCCGAGCTGGTGGTCTGCCCGCGCGACCAGGACCAGCTGATGGCGACGATGCGCGCCGCGGTCCGGCACCGCGTCAACGTCACCGCGCGCGGCGCCGGCACCGGCAATTACGGCCAGGCGATGCCGCTGCGCGGCGGCGCGGTGGTGGACCTGACCGGGCTCGACCGCATCCTGTGGATCCGCGACGGCATGATGCGCGTCGAGGCCGGATGCAGGCTGATCGACCTCGACCGGGCGCTGCGCGGGGAGGGGTGGGAGCTGCGCCTGTATCCCTCGACCAAGCGCACCGCCACCATCGGCGGCTTCGTCAGCGGCGGTTCCGGCGGCATCGGCTCGATCGGCTGGGGCGGCCTGCGCGAGCCGGGCAACCTGATCGCGGCGCGGGTGCTCACCGCCGAGGCCGAGCCGCGCTGGCTGGAGCTGCGCGGCGCGCGCACCGACCTGATCAACCACACCTACGGCACCACCGGGCTGGTCGCCGAGCTGGAGCTGCCGGTGGCGCGCGCGATGCCGTGGCGCGACGTGGCGATCGCCTTCGAGAGCACCATGCGGGCGGCCAGCTTCTGCCTGCAGGCGTCGCGCAACCCCGCGATCGACAAGAAGCTCTGCACCACCGTCGATGCCGCCATCGCGCCGTCCTTCAAGGGGCTGCGCGAGCACGTGCCGGCGGGTGCGGCCCTGGCGCTGCTGATGGTCGCACCCAGCGGCATGACGGCGCTGGGCGAGCTCGCCGCGAGCCACGGCGGCGAGATCGCCTGGCAGCGCGACACGCTGGAGGCGGAGGACAGCGTCGGCGAGACGCCGCTATACGAGTATACCTGGAACCACACCACGCTGCAGATGCTCAAGCTCGACCGCACCGTGACCTACCTGCAATGCCTGTTCGCCGCCGAGGATCCGCTGTCGGCGGTCGACGCCGTGCGGACCCGCTACGGCCGCGAGCTGATGACCCACCTCGAGTTCATCCGTGTCGGCGGCGCGGTCACCTGCAGCGGCCTGCCGGTGATCCGCTTCAGCACCGAGGAGCGCCTGTCGCAGATCATCGCCGAGCACGAGGCCGGCGGGGTGATGATCGCCAACCCGCACGTCTACACGATTGAGGATGGCGGCGGCCACAAGCGCCTGCCCGGCGATCAGCTCGGCTTCAAGCACGAGGTCGATCCGCGCGGCCTGCTCAACCCCGGCAAGATGCGCAGCTATCCGGGCGGAGCGGCGGCATGACGCTGCACCGCCTGCCGGCGACGCCCGAGACGATCCGGCTCGGCCTGTTCGACGCCGCGATCCCGCCGGTGCTGACGATCGAATCCGGCGACAGCGTGGCGATGCAGTGCCTGTCCGGCGGCCTCGAGGTGATGCCGCCGACGGGCGGCGACCTGGCGATCCCGCCGCCGCTCGCCGCCATCCACGCGTCGGACGCCTATCGCCTCGGCACCCACATGCTGACCGGCCCGGTCGCGGTCCGCGGCGCCAGGCCGGGCGACATGCTGGAGGTGCGCATCGAGGCCGTCGAGCCCGCCGCGGACTGGGGCTATTGCGGCTTCCGCCCGCTCGCCGGCACCCTGCCGGACGAGTTCCCGCACCGTTTCCTCAGCCACATCCCGGTCGACCGGGCACGCCGCACCTGCACCCTGCCGTGGGGTGCCTCCGGCGGCATCGAGCTGCCGCTGTCGCCGTTCTTCGGCATCATGGGGGTGGCACCCCCCGCGGAATGGGGCCGCATCTCCTCGCGCGAGCCGCGCCGGCACGGCGGCAACCTCGACAACAAGGAGCTGGTCGCCGGCAGCACGCTGTTCCTGCCGGTGCTGGTCGAGGGCGCCAACTTCTCCGCCGGCGACGGGCACGGGCTGCAGGGCGACGGCGAGGTCTGCGTCAACGCGCTGGAGATGTGCCTCGACGGCCGCTTCACGCTGATCCTGCACGAGGGCGGCGGCCCGGGGTCGCCGCGGCTGCGCACGCCGCGCGCCGAGACCCCGACGCACTACATCACCATGGGCCTCCACGAGGATCTCGACCTGGCGATGAAGCAGGCGCTGCGCGAGATGATCGAGCTGATCACCGCGCGCAGCCCGCTGTCGCGCGACCAGGCCTACGCCACCTGCTCGCTGGCGGCGGATTTCCGCGTCACCCAGACCGTCAACGGCGAGAAGGGCGTGCACGGCATGCTGCGCAAGGCGCTGCTGCGCTAGTCCCTGCGGACGGGCTGGACACGCGGTCCGCGCCAACCATATCCTGGCCAGGAAGCTAGCTAGATGGACAGGAGGCGGCGGGCGATGCGGACCGTGGGCGTGTTCGAGGCCAAGAACCGGTTGACCGCGCTGCTCGACGCGGTGGAAGCGGGGGCGGAAGTGCTGATCACGCGCCGCGGCAAGCCGCTCGCGCGGCTGGTTCCTGCGGATCCGGGGTTCGACCGCGCCCGCGCCCGTCGCGCCGCCGACGGTCTGCGCGCCGCCAGCAAGGGATGCCGCCTCGGCGCGCTGACGCTGCGGGAGCTGGTCGACGAAGGGCGGCGGTGAGCTTCGTCCTCGACAACTCGGTCGCCCTCGCCTGGTGCTTCGAGGACGAGCAGACGCCGGGGATCATGGCGCTGCTGGACCGGCTGACCGAGAGCGGTGCCGCGGCGCCGCAGCTCTGGCCGCTGGAGGCGCTGAACGGCCTGCTGACCGCCGAGCGACGCGGGCGCATCGACGCGGCACGACGCCAGCTGCTGTCCGGCTTCCTCGACGAGCTGCCGGTCGTCATCGACGACGAGACCGCGACCCGCAGCTGGACCGCCACCGCCCAGCTCGCCGGGGAACACCGCCTGACCGCCTACGACGCCGCCTACCTGGAGCTGGCGCTGCGCCTGCGGCTGCCGCTCGCGACCCGCGACCAGCCGCTGATGCTAGCCGCGCGGCAGGCGGGGGT
>CAXTNB010000254.1:3490-4011 GCA_964245385.1 uncultured Acetobacteraceae bacterium
GGGGTGGCGCTGCTGCAGACCGCCTGATCCGAGCCGGTCAGGACAGCATCTCGCCGCGCAGCATCGGCACGCAGCCGCCGCCGACGCTGGCGCGTATGCCGTCCGCGTCGCGTCGCGCGCCGACCCGCAGCAGGCTCGGACGTCCCATCTCCACCCCCTGCACGACGTCCAGGCTCAGGCCGGGGGCGGCGCCGTGCGAGAGCAGCAGCGCCCCCAGCGCCGCCGCGGCACTGCCGGTCGCCGGATCCTCGGGCACGCCCTCCAGCGGTGCGAACATGCGGGCGCGGATGCCGCCCGGCGCGCGGGCGTAGATCAGGATGTTGAGCCGGCCCTGCAGCGTCGCGTTCTCGCGCGCGGCGCGGCCGAAGGCGGCCGTGTCGGGCATCGCCCGCGGCAGTGCGGACTCCGGCAGCTCGGCCAGCAGGAACGGCAGGCCCACCGAGGCCATCACCGGCGCGTGCGCCGCGCCGGCGAGATCGGCCGGGGTCAGCCCGATGCAGGACGCCACGCTGCCCGCGTCC
>CAXTNB010000254.1:4035-4420 GCA_964245385.1 uncultured Acetobacteraceae bacterium
GCACGAAGCCGGTGCCGACGTTGGGGTGGCCGGCGAAGCCCAGCTCGTGGGCGGGCGTGAAGATGCGCACCTTGGCGGTGTGCGCGGCGTCGTCGGGGGGCAGCACGAAGGTGGTCTCGCTGAGGTTGAACTCGCGGGCGAGCGCCTGCATGTCGCGATCCGACAGGCCGCGCGCGTCCGGGAACACCGCCAGCGGGTTGCCGCCGAAGCGCCGGTCGGTGAAGACGTCGACGGTCACGAACGAATGGGACGGCATCCGGCACTCTCCAGCTCGCGGCGAAGCCACGGCATGCAGGCGCGGCCGATCGGGATCAAGCCCCGAATTCCGCCGCCGCGGCGAGTTCCGGCGGGCAATGCGCCGGCGCCTCCGCTATGACGGGGGCAG
>CAXTNB010000255.1:0-2547 GCA_964245385.1 uncultured Acetobacteraceae bacterium
GCGTCGTGCCGGCTGGTAGAGCAACGTCCCCTCCGCCACTCCATGAGCGACCTCGAGCTGTCCGCCCCCGAGCTGGTGTTCAGCCGGCGCTTCTCGATGGGCCACCGGCTGATCCTGGGCGGCAGCGAGAGCTGCGCGCTGCCGCACGGCCACAACGAGACCGTCACGGTACGGCTGCGCGCCACCCGCCCGGCGCGGCTGGACGGGGCGGCCAACATGGTGCTGCCGTTCGCGCGCGCCAAGGCGACCTGGCATCGCTGGATCGACGAGAGGCTCGACCACGCGCTGCAGCTCGGCGAGGACGACCCGCTGCTGGACTGGTTCTGGCGGCACGAGCCGGCGCGCGCGGCGCGCATCGTGGTCACGCCGGGCGATCCCACCACCGAGCTGATGGCCTGCCTGATGATGGCCAAGCTCGACGCCTTCCTGCGCGCCGAGGGCGAGCTGCTGCGCTGCGCCGAGATCCGGCTGGAGGAGACGCCGACCAACGCGGTGCGCTTCGACGGCGATGCGCTGGCGCTGCTGCCGGCGCCGCGCGCCGCGGCATCCTGCTGGTGGCGCCGCGCCGACATGAGCATCGCCGACACCGACCGGAGGCTCGCGGCATGAGCGATCCCGCGCAGGACGGGCTGACCCAGCTGGGCCGCGCGACCGCGCAGCCGGCGAGCCCGGAGCAGGCGGTGCTGGAGCGCATCGCGGCACCGCACCCGGACAAGCGCTACCTGGTGCGCTTCACCGCGCCCGAGTTCACCTCGCTCTGCCCGGTCACCGGCCAGCCCGACTTCGCCCACCTGGTGATCGACTACGTGCCGGAGCGCTGGCTCGTCGAGAGCAAGTCGCTCAAGCTCTACCTGACCAGCTTCCGCAACCACGGCGCCTTCCACGAGGCGTGCAGCGTGCAGATCGCGAGCACGCTGGCAGAGCGGCTGTCGCCGCTGTGGCTGCGCATCGGCGCGTACTGGTATCCGCGCGGCGGCATCCCGATCGACGTGTTCTGGCAGAGCGGCGAGCCGCCCGCCGGCGTGTGGATCCCCGCACAGGACGTGCCGGGCTATCGCGGCCGCGGCTGAACCCTCAGGCAGGCAAGGGCGCCTCGATCTCGCGGTCGATGCCCGGCCGCATCAGCTCCTGACCGGTCGGACACAGCTCCAGCAGCGGGCAGCGGGTGCAGGCCGGCTTGCGGTAGAAGCAGCAGCGCTGGCCGTGCAGCATCAGCACCTCGTGGTTGTCGTAGATCTGCTGCGCGTCCCACTCCGGCGGCAGCTGCGCCGCCAGCACGCGGTGCGACGGCCCGACCGCGAGGCCGGACGGGATCAGCCCGGTGCGCGCCGCCACCCGGTGATGGTGGCTGTCCACCGGCAGCGCCGGACGACGCAGGGTGCTGAAGCTGAGCACCGCCGCACTGGTCTTGGGGCCGATGCCGGGCAGCCGCTCCAGCCAGGCGCGCGCCTGCTCCACCGTGAGCTCGGCGAGGAAGTCGAGCGAGAGCGTGCCGCGCTCCGCCTCGATCGCGCGCAGGATCGACTGGATGCGCGGCGCCTTCTGCTCGGGCCAGGTGGCGCGCGCGATCGTCGCCTCGACCGCCGCGGTCGGTGCGTCGATCACCTGGCGCCAGTCGGGGAAGCGCGCCCGCAGCGCCTTGAAGGCGGCGCCGCTGTCGGCGTTGCGGGTGCGGTGCGAGAGCAGCGAGCTGACCAGCTCGCTCAGCGGATCGAGCGCGTGGAAGTACGCGATCGGGCAGCCATAGGCGCCGCACAGCCGGCGGTGGATCTCCAGTGCCTTCACCTGCAGCGTCATCTTGTTGTAACACGACGCCGACCTATCGGTTCGCGCGGCGGCTCTAGCCCGCACGCCGGTTATGTCGGACACTCGTCACCGGACCGCCCCGAAGGACCCTCATGACAGCCCGCGCCGATCCGTCCGCCCGGCCCGGACTCCGGCTGTTCCTCGACAGCGCCGAGCGCGCCGCCTGGCAGCGCTGGCTGGGCACCGGCCTGTTCTTCGGCGTGACCACCAACCCCACCATCCTGGAGGCGGCCGGGCTGCGCTGCACCCTGCCGGTGATCGCCGAGCTGGTGCGCGACGCGCTGGCGCACGGCATCGAGGAGATACAGGTGCAGAGCTGGGGCACCGAGGCCGACCGCCTGCTGCGTCACGGCCTCGACGTCGCGGCGCTGTCGCCGCGGGTGGTGGTCAAGGTGCCGGCCACCCTGGAGGGGGTGCGCGCGGTGGCGTCGCTGCACGGAGCGGGCGTGCGCACCACCCTGACCGCGGTCTACGCGCCGCATCAGGCGCTGCTCGCGGCCGCCGCCGGCTGCGACTACGTCGCCCCCTATTACGGCCGCATCGGCGACGCGGGCGGCGACGCGGCGGCGACGCTGCGCAGCATGCACGCGATCCTGCGGGGCGCTGGCCGGACGCGGCTGCTGGTGGCGAGCCTGCGCCGGCCCGACGACCTGGCGCTGCTGGCGGCGAGCGGGATCGACGGCTTCACCTTCGGCGCCCGCGTCGCCGAGGCGATGTTCGACGTCGCAGCGACCATCGCCG
>CAXTNB010000255.1:2557-4418 GCA_964245385.1 uncultured Acetobacteraceae bacterium
GCAGGAGAGCGTCCATGAACGAGTCCCCCGTGCCGCTCGGACCGAGGGTCGCGCAGCCCGGCTACGACCGCAGCCGGGTCAAGGCCGGCATCGCCCATCTCGGCGTCGGCAACTTCCACCGCGCGCACCAGGCCTTCTACCTGGATCGCTGCCTGGCCGATCCGGCGCAGCAGGGCTGGGGCATCCTCGGCATCGGCGTGCTCGACACCCCGACCGAGCGCGACAAGGCGTCGGCGCTGCGCGCGCAGCAGGGTCTGTACACGCTCACCATCTGCCCGCCGGACGCGGCCGCCTCGGTGCGGCTGATCGGCGCGCTGGTGGAGTACCTGCACGCGCCGGACGACCCGGAGGCGGCGCTGCGCCGGCTCGCCGATCCCGCGATCCGCATCGTCAGCATGACCATCACCGAGGGCGGCTACAACCTCGATCCGGCCGGCCGCTTCCGGCTGGACACCCCCGAGGTCGCGCGCGACCTGCGGCAGCGGCCGCCGCGCACCGTCTTCGGGCTGGTGACCGAGGCGCTGCGGCGCCGCCGCGACGCCGGCGCCGGGCCGTTCACCGTGCTCAGCTGCGACAACCTGATGCATAACGGCGATACCGCGAGAGCCGCGTTCCTCGGCTTCGCGCGGGCGGCCGATCCGGCGCTGGCGCAGTGGATCGAGTCGCACGTCAGCTTTCCGAACAGCATGGTCGACGGCATCGCGCCGGTGGTCACCGCGGCGGACGTGGCGCGGCTGAACGCGCAGAGCGGTGCGTCGGACCGCGCGCCGGTGTTCCGCGAGGATTTCACCCAGTGGGTGCTCGAGGACAACTTCTGCGCCGGACGGCCCGACCTCGCCGCCGCCGGGGCCCAGTTCACCTACAACGTCGCGCCGTACGAGCTGGTCAAGCTGCGCATGCTCAACGCCGCGCACATGATGATGGCGATCCCCTCGATGCTGATCGGCCACCGGCTGGTGCACGAGGCGATGGCCGACCCAGCGATCGCCGAGCTGCTCGAGGAGTTCCTTTCGCGCGACGCGGGGCCGCACCTGAGCACGCCACCGGGCATGTCGGCCGAGGAGTACGCGGCCCTGATCCTGCGCCGCTTCGGCAACCCGGCGATACGCGACCAGGTGGCGCGGATCGCCGGGCAGAGCTCGGCGAAGCTGCCGGTGTTCCTGCGCGAGACGGTGCGCGCGGTGCTCGCCGGCACCCACACCTCGGTGCGCCTCGCCTTCCTGCTGGCGTCGTTCCTGGAGTATCTGCGCGGCCACGACGACCAGGGCGCGGCCTTCCCGGTGTCCGAGCCGCTGCTGTCCGACGCCGACCTGGCGCTGGCGCGATCGCACGACCCGCGGGCGCTGCTGGGCATGAGCGTGTTCGCCGGCTGGGGCCTGGAGGCGTACCCGGACTTCATCACCGAGATCGCCGGCATCCGCCGCGCGATCGTCTCGGAGGGCACGCACGAGACGCTGCGCGCGGTGCTGATGGAGTGAGCGCGTCCTGGACCGCGCATGCCATGGAACCACCTGCGTCCGGGCGCAGTCTTAAGTCGTAGCGCCGCGCTCCCTCGATCGCGGCGGGACCTGCGAGGACCACGCCATGAGCAGAATCATCGACGCGGCGATCGGGCGGATCGAGGCCACGCCGGCCCTGGACCGCGTCGGCTACCTGCTCGGCAAGGCGATCGCCCGCAGCACGCAGCTCGTCGGCCGTCCCGGCAAGGCGCTCGGCAACCTGCTGCATGGCCGCCCCTACGGACATCCCGTGCATCCGATCGCGGTCGCGATCCCGATCGGCAGCTGGACGCTGGCCCTGGGTCTCGACCTGCTGGCCGTCTTCGGCGCGTCGCGCGACCGCGGTGCGGCGCGCGCCGCAC
>CAXTNB010000256.1:0-4415 GCA_964245385.1 uncultured Acetobacteraceae bacterium
GGCCGAGGCCGAGCAGCACCGGGGCGACGGCGAACACCGCGACCGAGCGCAGGTTGAACACGCTGAGCACGAAGCTGCCGCCGTAGGCGATCCGCGCCCAGGCCTCGAACACCGCCAGCAGCAGCAGCAGGAACAGCCAGGCGCGCGCCGCCGCCAGCACCGCCAGCAGGCTGCGACGCGAGCCGCGCGCCTCGTCGGCGGTCGCGGCGACGCTGCCGGCCATCTCAGCGCCCCCGCCCGTCACCCGCTCACTCCGAGTAGATGAACGGCTTGATCGCGGGCTGGTCGACGTTGCCCTTGTCGATGATGGTGAAGCCGGTGGCGATCGCCGGCGGGATCGACTGCCCGCTCAGGTGGGCGTAGGCGGCGGCGACGCCGAACCAGCCGATCTCGGCCGGATGCTGGGCGATGGCGATGTCGACCAGGCCGCTCTTGAGGTTGCCCACGATCGACTGCGGCGCGTCGAACGCCACCACCTTCACCTTGCCGGCACTGCCGCCCTGCTGGATGCCGTTGCCGGCCCCCATGGCGGAGAACAGGTTGGTGCCGAACACGCCGCTGAGGTCGCTGTGCCGCGCCAGCACCGACTGCGCCTGCGAGGCGGCCTTGTTGGCGTCGTCGTCGTTGAACTGCGTCGACAGCACGGTGATGCCCGGGTGCCTGGCCATCTCCGCCTTGAAGCCGGCCTCGCGCTGGTCGGTGGTGGAGACGCCCGCCTCGATGTTGGAGACGTAGACCTTGCCGCGGTCGCCGATCGCGCGCGCCAGCGCCCGTGCCGCGATCTCGCCGCCCAGGCTGTTGTTCGACGCGATGTAGGAGAGCGGGAAGTCGGCGTCGCCGCTGCCGGTCTGGTAGAGGCCGGTGCCGATATAGGTGTCGAGCGTGATCACCGGGATGCCCGAGGTGAAGGCGTTGCGCAGCGGCACGATCAGCTGCGTCTTGTCGGTGGGCGCGATCAGCAGCACGTCCGGCCGGCGCGCCAGCACCGCGTCCAGCACCGGCACCTGCTGCACCGGGTTGAAGGCCGGCGCGCCCTGGAACACCAGGTTCACCCCCAGCGCCTTGGCGGCCGCCGCGGCGCCGCGATGCATGGTGATGTAGAAGGCGTCGGTGGTCAGTCCCGGCACCAGCGCCACGGTGTAGCGCCGGTCGGCCGCCTTCGCGCGTGGCAACGGCAGCGCCGCCGCGGCACCCGCCGCCGCCGCACCCAGCCCGAGCAGCATCCCGCGTCGTTGCATCCCTTGCGTCTCCCCCGTCGGATCGTTCCGATCTCGATGGGCCTCGGTACGAGGCCGGCACGCCTCCTCCCTTAGAAGATCACGCCCCCGGTGTCACGTCGGCAGCGCCGGCTGCCCGCGCCCGAGGAACGCCGACGCGGTGCGCAGGCTGAGCGCCATGATGGTCAGCGCCGGGTTGGCCGCGAGCGAGCTCGGGAACACCGAGTTGTCGCAGATCCACAGGTTCGGCACGTCGAAGCTGCGCCCCGACGCGTCGACCACCGCGCGGTCCGGGTCGGTGCCCATGCGGCAGGTGCCGATGGTGTGCGCCGCCCGCTCCATCGACCAGATGTCGCTGGCCCCCGCCGCCTGCCACACCGCGGTCATGAACTTGGTGGCGTGCCGGCTCATCGCCCGCTCGCTGGGGCCGTAGCTGAACCGCACCCGCGGCTTGCGCATCCCGGTGTCGTCGACCTCGTCGGACAGCTCCAGGTAGTTGCCGGGCTGCGGCAGGCACTCGCCGTTGATGCCGATCCCGGCGGCGTGGTTGAAACCCCGCAGGGTGTCGACCAGGCGCTGCCCCCACAGGCCGCGGCCGCGCGCCACCTGGTTGGCCCAGGTCACCGGCACGATGCCGAGGCTCTGCACCAGGTAGCCGCCGGAGAAGTCCGCACCCGGCACCCGCACCATGTCCTCGGTGATCAGCGAGGCGGGGAATCCCTTGTTCGGCCGCATCTCGCGCTCGAAGGTGCCCCAGACCTGGGTCGCGACGTGGGCCATGTAGTTGCGGCCGACCTGCCCGCTCGAGTTGGCGAGGCCGAGATGCAGCAGCAGGCGCGGCGTCTCGATGGCGCCGGCGCACAGGAACACCGCGGCGCAGCGCTGCCGGTGATCGACGCCGTCCCGGCGATACACCACGGCGGTGATGCGGCCGCGCGCGTCGCGCTCGACGCCGTGCGCGAGGCAGCCGGGACGGATCTCTGCCCCCGACGCCACAGCGTCGGGCAGGTAGGTCACGTCCATGCTGGTCTTGGCGCCGATGCGGCAGCCCTGGTGGCAGTAGCCGCAGGCGATGCAGGCCTGACGCGCGGTGCCGCCGGGGGCGGTGACGTCGCGCGAGACCACGGCCACCGGGGCGACGGCGCTGCGCACGCCGAGTGCCGCGCAGCCGGCCTGCATCATCTGCGCCGGCGCGTTGAGCGGCACCGGCGGCAGCGGGTAGCGTCGCGTCGGGTCCCAGGGGTAGTCGGCGGGACCGGAGACGCCGATGGTCGCCTCGACGCGGCGGTAGTACGGCAGCAGCTCCTCGTAATCGAGCGGCCAGTCCTCGCCCACGCCCGATTCGCTGCGGATGCGCAGGTCGCGCGCGTCGGCACGCGGCGCGTAGGCGCCCCAGTGCAGGGTCGAGCCGCCGACGCCGGTGCCGCTGTTGTTGGCGCCGAACGCCTGCGGCATCTCGCCGGCGCTGAGCCGCTCGCCCAGCCAGTACAGCGCCGAGGCGGCGATCTCGTCGGCGGCGAAGTCCCGCTCCGGGGTCCAGTTGCGCCCGGCCTCGAGCGCCACCACGCGCAGCCCGGCGCGGGCCAGCTCCGCCAGCAGCGGCGCGCCGCCGGCGCCGGTGCCGATCACCACCGCGTCCACCGTCTCGCCGGCGCCGTAGCGACGCATGCCGTCCAGCCTCATGGCAGCGGCTCCGGCTCGGCGACGGGTTCCCAGGCTTCGCGCTCGCCGGCGCCGATGCGGCTGAAGCCGCTCTTGCGCGGGCCGTCGCCGCCGTAGCCGATGCCGCCGTAGCCCATGCGCGCCAGCGTCGCCGGATGGGCGACGTACGCCTTGACCGCTTCCGCGCGCAGGTCCTCGAACCACAGCCGCATCTGCGACGCGTCCAGCAGCCCGGGCTCCGCCCCCGGCTCGGCTTCGCCCCCCAGCGTGCCGGCGGCGGCGCGTTCCAGCAGCGCGTCCTGCTCGCCAGGATCCAGCGCGACGAAGTGCCGCCCGTACGCCGCGCGCGCCTGCCGATCCAGCGTGCTCAGCCCGGCCCGGTAGGCCTCGGCGTCTGGCGGCAGCAGCGCGAAGCGCCAGCCGTCGCCGGTGCCCGACGCCAGCAGGCGATCGAGGCGCGCCGCGAGATCGATCCGCGCCGCGGCCGGTTGCGGCAGCACGCGGTCGATGGCGGCGCGCAGCACCGCGAACTGCTCGACGCTCATGCAGCGCGCGACGTAGCCCGGATCGTCCGGGCGGGCGCGGTCCAGCAGCAGCGCGCGCGTCCTGGCACTGACGCGGTCGGAGTCGATCAGCGCGCGGTAGGCCTCGCCGATCCCTGGCGCGGCCGCCTCGAGCACCTCGACGGGGCCGGCATGCGCCTCGATCAGGCGCGCCACCGCCTCGGCGCGTTCCAGCGGCAGCAGGTGTCCGGCGCCGGGCAGCGTCACCAGCCTGACCTGGGCGAAGTGCGGCGCGACCAGGCTGCGCTGCGCGGCCGCTCCGAGTGCCGGGTCGTGCTCGCCCGCGACCAGCAGCGCGGGCGTGCGCAGCACGCCGACCCGCGCCGACCAGTCCTCGCGGCTGCCGCTCTCCAGCCAGGCCAGCCAGGCCGCCGGATTGATGCGCAGCACGTCGCCGACCGTCTGCTCGTTCAGCGGCAGCTCCAGCTCGGCGCCGACATTGCCGTCGATATAGCCCTGCGCCTCGCCGCGATGCTGCTCCGGCGCGCCGCGGAACCAGCCCAGCATCGCCTGCCGCTGCTCGTCCGGGATCGGTTCGGGCCCGGGCGGAGAGCCGGCCAGCAGCACCAGCCGGGACAGCCCCGACAGGCCCGGCTCGCCGTCCTCGGCGCGGCGCGCCAGCACGGCGGCCACCTTGGCGCCCATGCTGTGCCCGGCGAGCATCCAGCGTCCCGGCGCCTGCTCGCCGATCACGCGCGCGACGTGGTCCGCCATCTCCTGCACCGAGTAGCCTTCGAGGTGGGAGGCGTCCCCGAAGCCCGGCAGGTCGACCGTCACGCAGCGCCACGCCTGCGGCAGGAACCGGATCACCGGTTTCCATTCGTTGGCACTTCCGCCCAGGAAGTGCAGGCAGAACAGGGTGGGGCAATCGGAACTGGACTGTCCGGGCGCGGGCATTCAGATCAACCTTGCATGGTGCGGAGCACAAGAGTTGGTCTTGGCTATCCCGCCCGGCAACGGCGCGCGCATGTTT
>CAXTNB010000257.1:0-4378 GCA_964245385.1 uncultured Acetobacteraceae bacterium
GAGCACCGACCGCCGGGGCACCGACCGGCGGGGCACCGAAAGGCGTGGCGCCGACCGGCGTGGTGCCCACCGGAGCGGTGCCGGCAGGCGCGGTGCCGGCAGGAGCGATGCCGATCGGGGCGCCGGGCGAGCCGGCCGGGGCCGTCTCCGCGCCGGGCGGCGCCAGCGTCTGCTGCTCCACGCTGCCGGCGATCGGCGCGCCCGAGGCGTCGACCAGCCAGTCGCGCAGCGAGCGCCGGACCTGGTACTCGAGCTCCACGTTCATGTCCTGCATCATCTGCGTGGTCAGCTCGTAGAGCTGCGCGCGGGTGCCGGCGTCGGCGGTTCCGGCACCGGGCACGAACTGCCGCGAGACGTGCGCCTCGGCGTAGCCGGCGTGGCCGCCGTCGGCGGTCAGGATGTCGAGATGCACCGACAGCCGACCGTCCAGGCCGCCGCCGCCGGCGCCGGTGATCGAGGCCTGGTCGATCGTGAACACGCCGGTGCCCGAGTTGCCGGCGGCGACCAGCCGGTCGCGCGCCATCTGCTGCAGCGCCTGCGTCGGCGGCACCGGCGCCTGCTCGCCGAGCTCATCGGGACCCGCCGCCGGTGCCGCGTGGTCCTCGACCGTGATCGTGCCCACGTTCAGCCGCAGCTTCGGCAGGTAGCTGTAGTCGGGCTGGGCGAAGCTCGCCTCGCTGCGGTCGGGACCGCCGCCGCAGGCGGCGAGCAGCAGGCAGGCGCCGAGCGCACCGCCCGCCAGCCAGACGGATCGTCGCCGCATCAGGGACTCCCCAGTCCGAACAGCCTCGTCCACCAGTTGGCGTGCGGCGCCTCCGCCGGCCTCTCGGCGGCCGACGCGGCGGCGACCTGCTCCGGCTCGGCGAGCGCCTCCGGCGGCCGCACCGCACGGTCGGTGTGCGAGGCGTAGTGGCTCATCAGGATCGTCATCACCTGCGCCCCGGTCAGCCCCTGCTGGGTGGTGAACACCGCGTTCATCGCCGGGATGTACAGGCAGGCCGCGCCCTCGTGCGGGAACAGCAGGTAGAAGGCGAGGCCGCCGCCCGGGTCGAAGAACCGGTAGGCGTGCCGGATCGGGCCGTCGGCCGGCACGACATGCTCGTGCGCGTCCAGCAGCGTCGCGTCCACCGGCGAGGCGGCGCGAAACGGCTCCGACGCCGGTTCCGGCGCCGCCGCGCTGTCCGGTCGCGGAACCGGCCGCGATGCCGGCGGCGTGACGTCGAGGCAGTGGCGCAGCAGCGAGGCGGACAGCCGCACGCCGCCCGCCATGTAGTGCGAGCTGATCCGCTCCAGCCGGTCCGCGGCCACCAGCTCGGGCGGCGACAGCGCGGTCTCGACGACCACCCCGATCAGGTCGCGCACGAAGACCGGGTTGATGCCGTCGAAGGCGTGGCTGGACGGCGCGACCGCGGGGCGCGGCGCGCACAGGGTCTGGTCGTGCAGGTCGCGCAGCAGCGGCGACAGGCCGGAGGCGAGCTGGCTGGTCTGCTCGGGGGTGAAGCGTCTCGCGTCGTTGTTGACGAAGTCGAGCTCCTCGCTCAGGTACCACACCGCATCGAGGCCGCTGCCCTCGTCGTTGCGCAGCTCCAGCAGGTGGAACGGCCGCAGCCCGGTCTGCAGGCCGACCGGATACCAGCCCGGCTGCAGCACCTCGACCGGGTTGCGGCCCATGGTGATGGGATACAGGATCCCGTCGGTGTCGGTGACCTGGTATTTCCCGTCCCGATGCGAAACCGGCCAGCACGGCAAACCGCTTCTCCCAGCTCTTGAGACATGGCGCGCCCGGCGCGAGGCCGGCGGCGGCCGCTCAGCCACTACCCTTGACGCTGTCGCGCGGGAAGCGGAAATCCAGGTTGCAGAATTCGCACGTCATGACGATGTCGCCGTCCACCATCATGTGGTCGAGATCGTCGACCGGGAAGCCCTCCAGGATGCCGGCCAGCCGCGCGCGCGAGCAGCGGCAGCCGTAGGCCAGGGCGCGCGGCCGGTCGGCGGCGACGCCCTCGCTGTGGAACAGGCGGTAGAGCAGCTCCTCGGCCGGCAGCGCGTCGTCGAGCAGCTCGTCGTCGCCGAGGGTGGCGGCCAGCGTCAGCGCGGTGCGCCAGCTCTCGGCGGCCGGCCCGTCCTGCGCCTCATCCTCCCGGGCCTCATCCTCCCGGGCCTCATCCTCCCGAGCCTCATCCTCCTGGGCGATCCCGCCGCCATGGGCGATGCGCTCCAGCACCAGGGCCGCGGCGCGCCAGCCTGCCCCGGTCTTGCGGCAGGCCAGCCGCACCGCGCAGTCATGCTGCTCGGAGGTCTCGAAGTAGTGCTGCGCCATCGCCGCCAGCGTCTCGCCCTCGATCGCGACGATGCCCTGGTGGCGCTCGCTCTCGCCGCCCTGGTCGACGGTGAAGGCGAGGTAGCCGCCGCCGAGCAGGGTGGCGGCGTTCGGCTGCGAGTCGGCGCTGCGCAGGGCGTTGATGCGATCCGCGTCGGTGTGGGCGTAGAAGCGCAGCGCGCCGGCATCGGTGCAGTCGGCCAGCAGCATCGAGACCGGACCGTCGCCCTTCGCCTGCAGGCTGAACGAGCCGCGGAACTTCAGCGCCGAGGCGAGGCCGGCGACCAGCGCCAGCGCCTCGCCGGCCAGCCTGGTGACCGCGTCGGGGTTGTCGTGTCGCGAGAGCAGCGCGTCGGCCAGCGGGCCGAGCCGGATCAGACGGCCGCGCACCGGACGGTCGGGCAGGAAGAACGGCGTGATGCCGCGCGGCACCACGATGTCGGGAACGTCCGGGCGGTTGGTGTCGAGGAAGGCGGGGGTTTCGACCATGCCGGCAAGATAGGGGTCGGCGCGGTGGATCGCCATACCGGGGCCGCCGGAGCGCGCCGGACCGGCTAGATGCGCGCGCTGAGCTCGGCCTCCAGCGCCTCGAGCTTCTGCTCCAGGACGCGTGCCCGATCGGCCGGCAGTCCCTCCTGCTCGGCCAGCGCCGCCAGCAGCGTGCGTCGGCCGCGGTCGTGCGACTCGTCGATGTCGCCGGTGCGCCCGGCCGCCGCCAGGCAGTCGAGGTAGGCGTTGCGGTGGCGCCGCAGGCTGGGCCGGCTCGGCAGGCCGCAGGCCGGGTCGCCCAGGATCTCGTCGAGCCCCTGCTCGACCCAGCCCGGCGCCGCCGGGACGTCCTCGGTGGTGGACGGCGTCGCGTTGACGGGAGGCTCGCTCACGGGGGATCCTTGCGGCAGAGGTGCTGAGGGTGGCGTTCAGGACAGGGCGGTCTCGTCGACCCGCGCCCGCCCGATCCAGTCCGCGCCGCCGAGCACCCAGGCGAGCAGCCCCTTCTGGGCGTGCAGCCGGTTCTCGGCCTCGTCGAACACCACCGACCAGCGGCCCTCGATCACCTCGTCGGTGACCTCCTCGCCGCGATGCGCCGGCAGGCAGTGCATGAACAGCGCGTCCGGCGCGGCGTGGGCCATCAGCGCCGCATCGACCCGGTACGGCGCCAGCAGATGCGCCCGCTCCTCGGTGGGATCGTCCGACATCGACATCCAGGTGTCGGTCACCACGCAGCGCGCCGAGGCGACGGCGTCGGCGGCGTCGCGCGCCAGCATGACCGATCCCCCCCCTGCGTCGCCCGCGGCGGCCCAACGCAGCAGCGCCGGCGGCGGCGCCAGGTCCGGCGGCGTGGCGATGCGCAGCTGGAAGCCGAACCGCACCGCCGCCTCGATCCAGGAGGCCAGCACGTTGTTGCCGTCGCCGCACCAGGCGACGCGCTGGCCGCGGATCGGGCCGCGATGCTCCTCGAAGGTGAGGATGTCGGCCAGCAGCTGTGCGGGGTGGGAGGCCGCGGTCAGGCCGTTGATCACCGGGATGGTGCTGTACGCGACCAGCTCGCGCAGCTTGTGCGGATCGTCGGTGCGCAGCACCAGGGCGTCGAGGAAGCGCGACAGCACGCGCGCGGTGTCGGCGATGCTCTCGCCGCGTCCGAGCTGCATGTCGCGCGACGACAGCACCACCACGTCGCCGCCGAGCTGGCGCATCGCGACCTCGAACGACACCCGCGTGCGGGTGGAGGGCTTCTCCAGCATCAGCCCCAGCGTGCGTCCGGCGAGCGGCCGGCCGGGAGGCGCCGGCCGGGCGCCGCCGCGCTGCGCGCGCTTGATCGCGGCCGAGACATCGATGATCGCGCGCAGCGTGGCGGCGTCGAGGTCGCGCAGCTCGAGATAGTGCCGCAGGGAGCACCGCGAGGCCGACGTCGTCGCCGCGCGCTGCGCCGCATCGCCGGTCATGTCGCGGCGCGCGGCGCCGGCCGCAGCCGCGCCGCCGCCGCGCGCAGCCGCCGCACCGCCTCGGCGGCCTCCGCCTCGCGCGCCACCAGCGGCGGCACCAGCCGCAGCACGTTGT
>CAXTNB010000258.1:0-3310 GCA_964245385.1 uncultured Acetobacteraceae bacterium
CGCGCCGCTGGCGCCGCCGCGGCCGCCGGAGCGCAGCGCCGGGCCGCCGCGCGGCTGGCGCCGTCACCTCGACCGGCCGCTGCGTCGCCTGCTGCCGCGCTCGCTGCTCGGGCGGGCGCTGCTGATCCTGCTGATCCCGCTGATCGTCACCCAGGGCATCTCGCTCGGGCTGTTCTACGGCAGCCACCTGGACATCGTCTCGCGCCGGCTGACCTTCGCGGTGGTCGGCGAGGTCAACCAGACGCTGCTGCTGCTCGACCGCTACCCGCGCACCGGCGACCGCGACTGGATCATCGCCACCGCCTCGGAGCAGTTCCAGCTCGGCATGCGCATCCGCGCCCACGCCAGGCTGACCAGCACCGGCTCGACCCACGTGCTGGGGCCGATGGACGACGACCTGGCGCAGGAGCTGCTGCTGATCCGCCGTCCGTTCAGCGTCGACTGGCAGTCCGACCCGCACATCGTCAGGATCCAGGTGCAGCTCGCCGACGGGGTGCTGGACGTCGACACCCCGCGCAAGCGGCTCGATGTCGGGCCGATCTACCTGTTCGTGTCCTGGGTCGCCGGCAGCGCCATGCTGCTGTTCATCATCGCCGCCCTGTTCATGCGCATCCAGGTGCGCGCGATACGCCGGCTGGCGCGCGCCGCCGAGGCGTTCGGCATGGGGCGCGAGCCGGGCGCGATCCGCCCGGAGGGCGCCCAGGAGGTGCGCAAGGCGGCTGCCGCCTTCAACCGGATGGCCGAGCGCATACGCCACTTCGTCTCGCAGCGCACCGCGATGCTGGCCGGCGTCAGCCACGACCTGCGCACCCCGCTGACCCGGCTGCGGCTGTCGCTGGCGATGGTGCCGCAGCACGGCACGCTGCACGCCGAGGAACTGGCACCCGAGATCAGCGAGATGATCGGCGACGTCGAGGAGATGGAGCGCATGGTCGAGGGCTACCTCGCCTTCGCCCGCGGCGAGGGTGCGGAGCAGGCGCAGCCGGTCGACCTGGCACTGCTGCTGGAGGAGGTGGCGCTGTCGGCGCAGCGTGCCGGTGCGGTGTTCGTGCGCGCCGCCTGGGAGGAGATGCCGGAGCTGATGCTGCGGCCGGGCGCCATGCGTCGGGTGCTGGCCAACCTTCTCGACAACGCGCGTCGCCACGGCGGCCGCATCTCGCTGATCGCGGCACTGGAGGAGCACGCGCTGCAGGTGGTGGTCGACGACGACGGCCCGGGCATCCCGGAGGAACGACGCGAGGCGGTGTTCCGCGCCTTCGAGAGCACCGCGCGCGGCGGCACCGGGCTCGGCCTGACCATCGCGCGCGACATCATCCGGGCGCACGGCGGCGAGCTCACCCTGGAGAGCTCGCCGATGGGCGGCCTGCGGGCGAGGATCCGCCTGCCGGTGTAGCGGCCGCCGCGGCGGCGTCAGCTGCCGCCGCCGCTGCCGCCCACCACGTTGCCGGTGCCGCCGTGGCCGTAGCCGGAGTTGCTGTTGCCGAGCGTGTTGCCGCCGAGGCCGCCGAGCGGCGAGTAGCGGCCGACATTGCCGATCAGCTGCTGCATGAACGAGGTCTCGCT
This sequence comes from uncultured Acetobacteraceae bacterium, assembly GCA_964245385.1. Classification (GTDB taxonomy): domain Bacteria; phylum Pseudomonadota; class Alphaproteobacteria; order Acetobacterales; family Acetobacteraceae; genus Lichenicoccus. The sequence goes on from CAXTNB010000258.1 coordinate 1,564, forward strand.
GCCGGGGGAGGGCGTCGAGCCGCTCGCCATCGCGACGTCGCGCCCGTCCGACTTGTCGAGCAGCCGGCGGCTGCGCAGCACGCCGCCCTGGTCGAAGGTCAGCACCACGACCTTCTGGCTCTCGATCTTGGGCCTCGCGGTCGGCACCGGCGCGGTGACCTCGCCGATATAGATCCAGGTGTTGTCGTCGAAGGTGGCGTGCGTGGTCGGCGAGCCGATCAGCGTGGTCACGTCGCCGCGGGTGGTGGTGCCGGGCACCAGCCGGTCATAGTCGGCGGCCTCGATGATGGTGCCGCGGTCGGTCGGGATCGGGGCGAAGATGGCGCAGCCGCCCAGCAGCGGGGTCAGGGCGAGGCCGAGGCATGGCAGTATCGCCCGCAGGGGGCTGGTGCGTCTTGCCCGTAGCGACGGCATGGCGGGATCATCGTCCTGTGATAGAGGAAGCGCTTCGCCCCGGTGCCCGATCGACCGGGCGCTGTCAATCTCGATCGGAGGCTTCGATCATCCGCTGGTTCGGCACCCCCGCGCGCCGGTCGCGGCCTCGCGACGCGGAGCGCGTCGGCTTCGTCCTGTACGGCCGCGCGGTGGCCGCTTCCCGCGATCCGGCCTTCTACACCGAACCGCCAGAGGGTCTCGCGGTCGCCGACACGCTGGACGGCCGCTTCGACATGATCTGCCTGCACGTGGCCCTGCTCAGCCGGCGGCTGATCGCCGGCACTCGCGTCGCCGGCGCGTCCGACGCCGGTGCCGTGCTGGCGCAGGCGGTGTTCGACGCCATGTTCACCGACATGGACCAGTGCCTGCGCGAGGGCGGCGTCGGGGATCCGGGCGTGCCGCGCCGGGTGCGGGCGATGTGGGAGGCCTATCACGGCCGCGCCCGCGCCTATGGCGGGGCGCTGGACGACGCGGACCGCGCCGCCTTGTCCGCGGCGATGCTGCGCAACATATGGCGCGGTCGGGACGGTGCCGGGCCGCAGGCCGAGCGGCTGGCGGCCTGGGCGATGCGGCAGGACGCGGCACTGGCGGCGCAGCCGGAGACGGAGCTGACGGCGGGACGGCCGCGTTTCCTGGCCGCCGGCGACATCCGACGAGGAGCAGGAGAGCGATGACGACACCCGCACCGGAGTTCTCGCGGCGCATCGCGGTCGGCCGGATCGGCGCCGGCGGGCTGGAGCAGGACGTCGCGGCAAGCGCCGCCGAGTGCCGCGCCCTGGCACGGCGGCTGCAGCTTCCCGCGGTGGCCTCGCTGACCTGCCGGTTCCGGCTGTCGCCGCCGCTCGGCGGCCAGGTCGCGGCGGAGGCGGAGCTGCGCGCGGAGGTCACGCAGCTCTGCGTGGTGTCGCTGGAGCCGTTCGAGGCCGTGGTCAGCGAGCGGTTCACCCTGCGCTTCGTGCCCGAGGGCGCCGAGGAGGACGACGTCGATCCGGACTCGCCCGACGAGATCGGCTACGCGGGCGACAGCCTCGATCTCGGCGAGGCCGCCGCGGAACAGCTCGCCCTCGCCCTCGACCCGTATCCGAGGATGCCCGGTCTCGCGCCCGCGACGTCCGCCGAGGCGGCGGACGAGCCCGACCGGCCGCAGCCGTTCGCGGCACTGGGCCGGCTCGGTCGCGGCCGGGGGTCCGGTGACGTCTAGCGCCTGATCGTCTCGAGCTCGATCAGCTTGAGACGCGAGCAGGGGCAGGCGGTGCCCGAGTCCCCCAGGGGCCGGCGGCCCCCCGCCCCCCCATAAACAAATGGGCTTGTT
>CAXTNB010000258.1:3320-4370 GCA_964245385.1 uncultured Acetobacteraceae bacterium
GTATCGGATTTCAGAGGGCGGGCCTGCGCTTGCGGGGGTCAGGCGACTCTGCTAAGGCCCGCGCCTCGTCTTTGCCGAGAGGCGCCACGGCGGCGGCGACGTCGTGACCCGCGCCCTGTTCCTGTAGATCGGAGGGGCTTACCCCCATGGCTGTTCCCAAGAGAAAGACCTCGCCCTCGCGTCGCGGCATGCGCCGGAGTCATGAGGCTCTGCCGGTGCAGGCGCATGCGGAGTGCGGCAACTGCGGCGAGCTGAAGCGTCCGCACCACGTCTGCGGCCATTGCGGGCACTATGACGGGCGCGAAGTGGTGCAGGCCGGCAAAAGCCTGAAGGGCACCGTCCGGATCTGAGCGGGGCGCGTGTCGATGAGCGCACCGGGCGCCTACACCCTCGCGGTCGACGCCATGGGGGGCGACGGCGCCCCGGAGATCGTGGTCGACGGGCTCGACGTCACCGCCACCCGGCACCCCGCCGTCCGCATCCTGCTGGTCGGTGACCAGCCGCGTCTGGACACGCTGCTGGCGCGTCGCAAGCTGGCACGCGGCATCTGCACGGTGCGACATGCCGGCAGCGCCATCGGCATGGACGTCAAGCCCACCGCCGCCCTGCGCATGCGCGACTGCTCGATGCGGCTGGCGATGGACGCGGTCGCGGCGGGGGAGGCCCAGGGCGTGGTCTCGGCCGGCAACAGCGGCGCCCTGATGGCGCTGGCCAAGATCGTCGTGAAGACGCTGCCCGGGATCGACCGGCCGGCGCTGGCGGCGCTGAGCCCGTCGGCGCGCGGCGACGTGGCGATGCTCGACCTCGGCGCCAACGTGGTCTGCGACTGGCGCAACCTGGTCGAGTTCGCGGTGATGGGCGAGGTGTTCGCGCGCACCGTGCTCGGCCTGCCGGCGCCGACGATCGGGCTGCTCAACGTCGGCGCGGAGGAGATGAAGGGCGACGAGCGCCTGAAGCAGGCCGCCGAGGTGCTGCGCAGCAGCAGCATCGCCAGGCAGTTCCACGGCTTCGTCGAGGGCCACGACATCACCGCCGGCACCACCGACGTGG
>CAXTNB010000259.1:0-4360 GCA_964245385.1 uncultured Acetobacteraceae bacterium
GCGGGCGATGCGCCGCCAGCACCTGGTTGCGCGGGCTCGCCAGCAGCCCGGCGTGGAGGGCGGTGCCGCGGGGCAGCAGGCGGCGGGCCCGCGCCGGCGCCATGCGGCACAGCGGACGCGCCAGGATGTTGGCGAACACCAGGTCGTAGGGTGCCGCTGCCCGCACCGCCGCCGCCCGCCAGCCGTTGCCGAGGCGGCAGGCCACCAGCCGGTGCAGCCGGTTCTGCATCGCGTTCTGCGCCGCCACCCGCACCGACCAGGGCTCGATATCGACCGCCAGCACCGGCCGGTGCAGCAGCGCCGCCGCGGCCATCGCCAGGATGCCCGAGCCGCTGCCCAGGTCGAGGATGCGCCGCGGCCGCCGGTGCGCGATCCGCTCCAGCGCGCGCAGGCAGCCGCGCGTCGAGCCGTGCTCGCCGGAGCCGAAGGCGAGGCCGGCATCGAGCACCAGCGTCAGGCGCGGACCCCGCGAGGCGCTCGCCATATGGGTGCCGCGTATCGCGAAGCGCCGCCCGACCCGCTGCTCGGGAAAGGCCTCCCGGGTGCGCGACAGCCAGCCCTCGGCCTCGGTGCGGCTGCGCTGCAGCGTCGCCGAGACGCCGCTGAGCAGGGCCGCGATCGACAGCGAGGCGGCGAGGCTGGCCTCGCCCGCGCCCTCGTCCTTGACCCCCTCGACGCGCCAGCAGCGCTGCTCGTCGGCGGCCTCGCACAGCCCGACCGTGCTGCAGACCTGCGCCAACGCCCGCCCGTAGGCCTCGACCGCCCGCTCCGGCACCGTGACGTGCACCGTCTCCAGGGCGGTGGCGTGCCGCCGGCCGCTCACCGGGGCAGGCTCATTCCGGCGTCGCCACCAGCTCGACGTAGCTGTCCATCAGCCGCTTGCTGCCGGCATGGTCGAACTCGATCTCCAGCCGGTCCTCGTCGGTGGCGCGCACCACCCCGTAGCCGAACTTCTGGTGGAACACGCGCTGCCCGACCGCGATCGCGCGCTCGCGCTTCGGGCGCGCCGGCTGCTCCCAGGCTTCCACCACGCGCGGCCGGCGCGCGGTCAGCGGGAACTGGCCGGAGAACACCGGCGGGGCGTGGCGGAGCTGCTCGCGTGCCAGCGAGGCGGTGCCGGCCTGCTCGATATGCTCGGCGGGCAGCTCGTCGATGAAGCGGCTCGGGATCGAGCTCTGCCAGTTGGCGTAGACGCGACGGTTGGCGGCGTGGCTGATGATCGCCCGGTGGCGGGCGCGGGTGATGCCGACATAGGCCAGCCGGCGCTCCTCCTCGAGGCCCTTGTTGCCGCCCTCGTCGAGGGTGCGCTGGCTCGGGAACACGCCCTCCTCCCAGCCGGGCAGGAACACGGTGTCGAACTCGAGCCCCTTGGCGCCGTGCATGGTCATCAGGTTGACCCGGTCGGCGCCGGCGTTCTCCTCGTTCTCCATCACCAGCGAGACGTGCTCGAGGAAGCCGGCCAGGCTCTCGAAGTCGGCCAGCGCGCGCACCAGCTCCTTGAGGTTGTCGAGCCGCCCGGGCGCCTCGGGCGACTTGTCGCGCTTCCACATCTCGACGTAGCCGGTCTCCTCGAGCAGCGTCTCCACCACGCGCACGTGGCCGTCGCGGCCCAGCGCCTCGCGGCCGCGGCCGAAGCAGGCCATCAGCGCGGTCAGCTGCTCGCGCACCCGGCCCTTCAGCGTGCCGCGCTCCAGCAGGCGCATCACCGCGAGGCTGAGCGGCACCTGGCTCGCGCGCGCCTCGACGTGCAGCGCCTGCAGCGCCGCCTCGCCCACCCCGCGCCGGGGGACGTTGACGATGCGCTCGAACGCCAGGTCGTCGGCGGGCTGGTGCATCACCCGCATGTAGGCCATGGCGTCGCGTATCTCGGCGCGCTCGTAGAAGCGCAAGCCCCCCACCACGCGATAGGGCAGGCCGAGCGTGATCAGCCGCTCCTCGAAGGCGCGGGTCTGGAAGCCGGCGCGCACCAGGATCGCCATCTCCGACAGCCGGTGCTCGTCGCGGTGCAGGCTCTCCATGCGCTCGCCGACCATGCGCGCCTCCTCGTCGGAGTCCCACACCGAGGCCACCAGCACCTTCTCGCCGGCGGAGTCGTGGCGTCCCGAGCGCAGCGTCTTGCCGAGCCGGCCGCCGTTATGCGCGATCAGGCCGGAGGCCGCGGCCAGGATCGGTGCGGTGGAGCGGTAGTTGCTCTCCAGCCGCACGATGCGCGCGCCGGGGAAGTCCTTCTCGAAGCGCAGGATGTTCTCGACCTCGGCACCGCGCCAGGAATAGATCGACTGGTCGTCGTCGCCGACGCAGCAGATGTTGGCCTCCCCCTGCTTCTGGGCGAGCAGGCGCAGCCAGAGATACTGCACCGTGTTGGTGTCCTGGTACTCGTCGACCAGGATGTAGCGGAAGGCGCGGTGGTACTGCGCCAGCACGTCGGGCCGGGTGCGCAGGATGTCGGTCATGTGCAGCATCAGGTCGCCGAAATCGGCGGCGTTGAGCTGCTTCAGCCGCGCCTGGTAGTCGGCGTAGACGGCGCGCGCGCGGCCGCCGCCGAACTCGCTGTCCTCGGCCGGGCCGACGCGGTCGGGCGACAGGCCGCGATCCTTCCAGCGCTGGATCACCCCCATCAGGCCCTGCGGCGGCCAGCGCTTGGCGTCGATGCGCTGCAGCTCCATCACCTGCTTGAGCAGGCGCACCTGGTCGTCGGTGTCGAGGATGGTGAAGGAGGAGGTGAGCCCGACGTACTCGGCGTGGCGTCGCAGCATGCGCGCGCACAGGGCGTGGAAGGTGCCGAGCCAGAGGCCCTCGGCGGGACGCCCGAGCAGGCTGCCGACGCGCTCGCGCATCTCGCGCGCCGCCTTGTTGGTGAAGGTCACCGCCAGCACCTGGCCGGGATAGGCGCGACGGCTCAGCAGGATGTGGGCGAAGCGGGTGGTCAGCACGCGCGTCTTGCCGGTGCCCGCACCGGCCAGCACCAGCAGCGGCCCGTCCAGGGTCTCCACCGCCTCGCGCTGCTCGGGATTGAGCCGCGAGAGGTAGTCGTCGTCGACCGACAGCGCGGGCTCGGCGCGGGACTCGGGCACGGGATCTGTCGCGGGATCTCTCACGCCCGCCATATAGGACGCGGGCAAGCCGCCGCCAAATCGCGCTGGTTACGCGAGCAAAATGGACTATGCTGCATCCATAGGTTGCAGATCGTGGAGACGGCATGGTTCGGGGTTTCGCCGAGGCGGGGGCATGGCTGCCGGCGTTCGCGCGCCGGAGCACGACGCGGGGCGAGGACGCGCCGGCCGGGCCGGCGGACGCGGGCAGCAACCAGCCGGCGCTGCCGTTCGGCAGCACCGGTCCGCACGGCCACCGCCGACGCATGCGCGAGCGGCTGCTCGGCGCCGGGCCGGCCAGCCTCGCCGACTACGAGATCCTGGAGATGCTGCTGTTCCTCGGCATCCCGCGCCGCGACACCAAGCCGCTGGCCAAGGCGCTGATCAACCGCTTCGGCAGCCTGTCCGCGGTGCTGAGCGCGCCGGCGGCGGCGCTGTGCGCGGAGGGGCTGAGCGGGGAGTGCGCGGCGGTGATCGGCCTCGCCGAGCCCGCCGCCGCCCGCCTGTCCGGGGCGGAGGCGCAAGGCCGGCCGACGCTGAAGAACTGGGAGCGGCTGATGGCCTATTTCGAGACTGCGCTGACCGGCGCGGTGCCGGGACAGCTGCGTATCCTGTTCCTCGACAACCGCAACCGTCTGCTGGCCGACGAGGTGGCGGAGCAGCCCGACGCCCTCGCGCCGCCGGCCGGCGAGGCGGTGCCCGATGCTGCGCGACAGGCGATGCGGCGGGCGCTCGACCTGCATGCCACCGCGCTGATCGCGGTGCGGGTGGTGCCGCCGGGGACGCCGTCGCCGACGCTGCTGGCGCAGGAGGCGGCGCTCGCCTCGAGGCTCTCGCGGGCGGCGGCGCCGCTCGCGATCATCCTGCACGACCACATGCTGGTCGGCGGCGACAACTGGGTCAGCCTGCGCCAGAAGAAGCTGATCTGAGCGCCTCGACGAGGTCGCTCAGCGATGCCGGGCCGCCGCGGCGAGCTGGTCCTCGATGATGCCGAACAGCAGCGACGGGCTCTCGGCCAGGGCGTCGGCGCCGGCGGCCTCGAGCTCCTCGCGGCCGCCATAGCCCCAGAGCGCGCCGATCGCGCGCACGCCGTTGGCGTGGGCACCGCTGATGTCGTAGCGGCGGTCGCCAACCATCACCGACCGCCGCGCATCGACCGCCTCGCGCGCCAGCAGGTCCGCGATCAGCTCGGGCTTCTCGGCACCGGTATCGTCCGCCCGCGCGCCGTAGAAGCCATCGAAGTAGCGGGTGAGGCCGTGCCGCTCGAG
>CAXTNB010000260.1:0-4301 GCA_964245385.1 uncultured Acetobacteraceae bacterium
GCCCTTCTTCATGCGCGCCGTGGTGCGGCTGGCGGCGCAGTTCCCGCAGATCAACGCGAGGTTCGACGACGATGCCGGGATCCTGCGCAGCTACGACGCCGTGCATGTCGGCATCGCGACGCAGACCGCGGCCGGCCTGCTGGTGCCGGTGGTGCGGCATGCCGAGGCGCTCGACCTGTGGCAGAGCGCGCGCGAGCTGGAGCGCGTCACCAGGGCGGCGCGCGACGGCAGCGCCAGGCGCGAGGAGCTGACCCACTCCACCATCACCCTGACCAGCCTCGGCGCCCTGGGCGGCGTGTCCGCCACGCCGGTGATCAACTACCCGGAGGTGGCGATCATCGGCCCCAACAAGCTGATGCAGCGGCCGAGCGTGATCGACGGGCAGATCGTCATCCGCACGATGATGAACGTGTCCTCGTCGTTCGACCATCGCATCGTCGACGGCCTCGACGCCGCGCAATTCGTGCAGGGTCTGAAGCGGCTGATCGAGCGGCCCGCCCTGCTGTTCGTGGACGGCCGATGACGCGCGCGCGTTCCACATCCGAGCCGTGCCCGCTGCCGGCTGCGACGGCTGACGACGAGGTGCGACCATGAGTTCCGGATTCGAATTCGCGCTGGGCGAGGATGCGGACGCGATCCGCGAGACCACGGCGCGCTTCGCCGCCGAGCGGATCGCGCCGCTGGCGCGGCAGGTCGACGAGAGCAACGCGTTTCCGCGCCAGCTCTGGCCGGAGATGGGCGCGCTCGGGCTGCACGGCATCACCGTCGAGGAGGACCAGGGCGGGCTTGGGCTAGGCTATCTCGAGCACGTGGTGGCCATGGAGGAGGTGTCCCGCGCCTCCGCCTCGGTCGGGCTCAGCTACGGCGCCCATTCCAACCTGTGCATCAACCAGATCCGCCGCTGGGGCAGCGACGCGCAGAAGCGGCGATACCTGCCGCGGCTGATCTCCGGCGAGCATGTCGGCGCGCTGGCCATGTCCGAGGCGGAAGCCGGCTCCGACGTGGTGTCGATGCGGCTGAAGGCCGAGAAGCGCGGCGACCGCTACCTGCTGAACGGCACCAAGTTCTGGATCACCAACGGTCCGCACGCCGAGGTGCTGGTGGTGTACGCCAAGACCGACCCGGCGGCCGGTCCGAGGGGGATCACCGCGTTCCTCGTCGAGAAGGGCTGGCCCGGCTTCTCGGTGTCGAGGAAGCTCGACAAGATGGGCATGCGCGGCAGCGACACCGCGGAACTCGTGTTCCAGGACTGCGAGGTTCCCGCCGAGGCGATCATGGGCAGCGAGGGACAGGGGGTGACGATCCTGATGTCCGGGCTGGACTACGAGCGCGCGGTGCTGGCCGGCGGCCCGCTCGGCATCATGCAGGCCTGCCTCGACGTGTGCCTGCCCTACGTGCGCGAGCGCAGGCAGTTCGGCAAGCCGATCGGCGGGTTCCAGCTCATGCAGGCCAAGATCGCCGACATGTACGTGGCCCTCGGGTCCGCGCGCGCCTACGTGTACGCGGTCGCCAGGGCGTGCGACGCCGGCCGCGCCAGCCGCACCGACGCCGCCGCCGCGATCCTGCTGGCCAGCGAGAACGCGGTGAAGACGTCGCTGGAGGCGATCCAGACGCTCGGCGGTGCCGGCTACACCCGCGAGTGGCCGGTCGAGCGCCTGCTGCGCGACGCCAAGCTGTACGACATCGGCGCCGGCACCAACGAGATCCGCCGCTTCCTGATCGGCCGCGAGCTCATCGACGGCGCGACGCCGCGATGAGCCGACTGGTCAGCACGGTCGATGCCGGCAGCGAGGCGTTCGCGCGCAACGCCGAGGTCAACCGCGCGCTCGCCGCGGCCCTGCGCGAGCAGGTGCGCATCACCGGCCTGGGCGGTCCGGCGGCGTCGCGCGAGCGTCACGTCGCGCGCGGCAAGCTGCTGCCGCGGGACCGGGTGGAGCGTCTGCTCGATCCGGGCGCGCCGTTCCTGGAGCTCGGCCAGCTGGCGGCGTGGGGACTGTACGGCCACGAGGCGCCGGGTGCGGGGATCATCACCGGCATCGGCCGCGTGTGCGGGCGCGAGGTGATGATCGTCGCCAACGACGCGACGGTGAAGGGCGGCGCCTACTTCCCGATGACCGTGAAGAAGCATCTGCGCGCCCAGGAGATCGCGGAGCAGAACCGGCTGCCCTGCCTCTACCTCGTGGATAGCGGCGGCGCCAACCTGCCGCACCAGGCCGAGGTGTTTCCCGACCGCGATCATTTCGGCCGCATCTTCTACAACCAGGCGCGGATGAGCGCGCAGGGCATCGCGCAGATCGCCTGCGTCATGGGGCTCAGCACCGCCGGGGGCGCCTACGTGCCGGCGATGAGCGACGAGGCGGTGATCGTGCGCGGACTGGGTCGGGAAAGCCAGGGTGCGATCTTCCTCGCCGGGCCGCCGCTGGTGAAGGCGGCGACCGGCGAGGTCATCAGCGCCACCGAGCTCGGCGGCGCCGACACCCACGGCCGCAGGTCCGGCGTGGTCGACCATGTCGCGCAGACCGACGAGCACGCCTTGCAGATCGTGCGCGACATCGTCTCCCGCCTCAACACCGTCAAGCGCGTCGACATCGACGTGGCGGAACCGGCGCCGCCGCGCTTCGATCCGGCCGAGCTGTACGGGATCGTGCCTGCCGACCGCCGCGTGTCCTACGAGGTGCGCGACGTGATCGCCCGCATCGTCGACGGCTCGGCGCTGCACGAGTTCCGGCCGCTCTACGGCTCCACCCTGGTCACCGGCTTCGCCCGCATCTGGGGCTACCCGGTGGCCATCCTGGCCAACAACGGCGTGCTGTTCTCCGAGAGCGCGCAGAAGGCGGCGCACTTCATCGAGCTCGCCTGCCAGCGTCGGACGCCGCTGCTGTTCCTGCAGAACGTCTCGGGCTTCATGGTCGGCGGCCGCTACGAGGCGGGCGGCATCGCCAAGGACGGCGCCAAGATGGTGAGCGCGGTGGCGACCGCGAGCGTGCCGAAATTCACCGTGCTGATCGGCGGCAGCTTCGGCGCCGGCAACTACGGCATGTGCGGCCGCGCCTACGGCCCGCGCTTCCTGTTCAGCTGGCCGAACGCCAGGATCGGCGTGATGGGCGGCGAGCAGGCGGCGAGCGTGCTCGCCACGGTGCGTCGCGACGCGATGCAGGCCCGGGGCGAGGCGTGGAGCGACGAGCAGGAGGAAGCCTTCAAGGCGCCGATCCGCGAGCGCTACGAGGCCGAATCCGACGCGCGCTTCGCCACCGCGAGGCTGTGGGACGACGGGATCATCGATCCGGTGCAGACGCGCGACGTGCTCGGGCTGGCGATCTCGGCGGCGCTCAACGCGCCGATCCCGCACTCCCCGAGCTTCGGCCTGTTCCGGATGTAGCGCGGTGATCTCGTCCCTGCTCATCGCCAATCGCGGCGAGATCGCCCGTCGCATCATCCGCACCTGCCGCCGGCTCGGCATACGCTGCATCGCCGTGCACTCGGAGGCGGACGCGCAGGCACCCTACGTCGCCGAGGCCGACGCGGCGGTCGCGATCGGGGCGTCGCCGGCGCGCGAGAGCTACCTGATGGCGGAACGCATCCTGCAGGCCGCCCGCAGCTGCGGCGCGGAGGCGATCCATCCCGGCTACGGCTTCCTGTCGGAGAACGCCGAGTTCGCCGAGGCGGTGCTCGCCGCGGGGCTGATCTGGGTCGGGCCGCCGCCCGCGGCGATCCGCGCCATGGGACGCAAGGATGCCGCCAAGTCGCTGATGGCCGCGGCAGGCGTGCCGACGACGCCGGGCTACCTCGGCGACGACCAGGGCGAGGTGCTGCTGGCCGCGGAGGCCGCGCGCATCGGCTACCCGGTGCTGATCAAGGCGGTGGCCGGCGGCGGCGGCAAGGGGATGCGGCGGGTCGACCGGCCGGAGGCGTTCGCGGCGTCGCTCGCCTCCTGCCGGCGCGAGGCCGGCGCCGCGTTCGGCGACGACCGCGTGCTGATCGAGACCTGCGTGACGCGGCCGCGCCACATCGAGGTGCAGCTGTTCGCCGACAATCATGGCAACGTCGTGCACCTGTTCGAGCGCGACTGCTCGTTGCAGCGCCGCCACCAGAAGGTGATCGAGGAGGCGCCGGCGCCCGGTCTGCAGCCGTCGGTGCGCGAGGCGGTGTGCGCGGCGGCGGTCAGGGCGGCGACCGCCGTCGGCTATCGCGGCGCCGGCACGGTCGAGTTCATCGCCGACGCCAGCGACGGGCTGCGTGCCGACCGCATCTGGTTCATGGAGATGAACACCCGGCTGCAGGTGGAGCATCCGGTGACGGAA
>CAXTNB010000261.1:0-2159 GCA_964245385.1 uncultured Acetobacteraceae bacterium
GTGCAGCACGTAGTGCACGCCGCGCATCGCGGTCGCCACCCGCATCGCCCCCACGTGCGGCGGACCCTCGTAGGTCCAGAGCGTCAGCTGCATGTCGCGGGCTCCATCGCTCAGACCTGCAGCAGCGCGCGTCGCGCCAGCGGCCGCGCGAACAGGGCGGCGAGGTCGCCGGCCTGCTCGAAGCCCTGGATCGGGCTGAACATCAGCTCGATCGACCACTTGGTGGTGAGGCCCTCGGCCTCCAGCGGGTTGGCCAGGCCGAGGCCGCACACCACGAGATCGGGCTTGGCCGCGCGGCAGCGGTCGAGCTGGCGCTCGACGTCCTGGCCCTCGCTGATCCGCGTGCCCGGCGGCAGCAGGGCGAGCTCCTCGGCGAGGTGCGCGCGGTGCAGGTAGGGGGTGCCGACCTCGATCAGCCGCATGCCCATCTCGCGCGACAGGAAGCGCGACAGCGGGAGCTCCAGCTGGCGGTCGGGGCACAGGAACCCGCGGCGTCCGGCGAGCTGCCCGCGCAGCCGCGCCGTCGCCGCCTGGGCGCGGGCCAGCGCGGTCGCGGTCGCCGCGCGCAGCCGGCCGAGATCGCCGCCCATGGCGTCGCAGGCGGCCTGCAGCCACAGCAGGGTGCCCTCGGCGCCGAGCGGGAAGGGGGCGGCGACGCAGCGCGCGCCGCGTGCCTCCAGCGCGCGCGCGGTGTCGGCGAGGAACGGCTGCGCCAGCAGCACCCGCGTGCCCGGCCCCACCGCGGGCAGCTCGGCGGCGCGGCGCGGCGGCAGGAAGCCGACGCGGTCGAGGCCGGTGCGCCCGAACAGGTCGGCCATCTGCGCCTCGACGATGTCGGGCAGCGTGCCGGCGACCAGCAGCGCGGGCATCGTCCCGCCCTCGGGCATGTCCGGCACCATCGAGGCGAGGCAGGCATCCTCGCCCTGGGTGAAGGTGGTCTCGATGCCGCTGCCGGAATAGGCGAGCACGCGCACCGACGGCGCGAACAGCCGCGACAGCCGCTGCGCCGCCCGACCGAGGTCGAGCTTGATCACCTCGGACGGGCAGGAGCCCACCAGGAACAGCAGCCGGATCTCGGGACGACGCTGCAGCAGCCGGGTCACGACCCGGTTCAGCTCCTCGTCGACGTCGGCGCGTCCGGCGAGGTCGCGCTCCTCGATGATCGCGGTGGCGAACCGCGGCTCGGCGAAGATCATGACGCCGGCTGCCGACTGCAGCAGGTGGGCGCAGGTGCGCGATCCCACGACGAGGAAGAACGCGTCCTGGATCCGGCGGTGCAGCCAGACGATCCCGGTCAGCCCGCAGAACACCTCGCGCTGGCCGCGCTCGCGCAGCACCGGGCCGATGCCGGCGCCCGTGTCGCCGCCCGTGTCGCCGCCCATCTCGCCGAGCGCGTCGCAGCCGCTCACGCCGCGCGACTCCACACCAGCTCGGGCGGCTTGCAGCGGCGCGCGGCGCGCAGCTTGACCACGAACTGCGCGGCGTTGATCACGTAGCTGGCGTAGGCGACCAGCGCCAGGATCAGCATCCGCGCCGCCGTCAGGCCGCCGGTCAGCAGTGCCGCGACGTAGGCGGTGTGCAGCGCGACCACCACCATGCTGACCGCGTCCTCGCGGAAGAACGCGGGCGCGAACAGGTAGCGGCCGTAGATGTCGTGCTCCCAGAACGCGCCGGTGACCATGATCGTGTAGAGCACGAGGGTCTTGATCACGACCGAGCCGGAGGCGAGGCCGACCCCGTGGCCGGTGAGCAGGGCGCGCAGCACCAGGCACAGGCTGACCAGGAACACCGCGAACTGGATCGGCGCCAGGATGCCCTGCACCAGGGTCCAGCGCGATGCATCGCGGCGACGGCGCTGCTCGAGAGTGTAGAGAGGCTTCACCTGCCGCTTTTGCCTGCTCCCGGTTCGCGATATCGAGATCATGAAGGGCTCCGTCGCCGGCCGCTCGCAGCTGGTGGAGCAACGCTAGGACCCGCCCGGTTAAAGTGTCAAGCCAGATTGACGTAACGTGCGGTTGACAGCTGCTGGGGGAAACGCTTTCAATATGCCGGGACACGGAGCAGGGCCGATGGCGGTCGCGAGGCAGAAGCGCGCAAGTTCCAGGATCAAGGCTTCTGCGAGCACGGCGACGCCGGACCTCGAACACACGCGGACATTG
>CAXTNB010000261.1:2169-4292 GCA_964245385.1 uncultured Acetobacteraceae bacterium
GGCCGGCCTGGTCGTCGCCGAGGCCCCGGGCGCCGCGGCGGCGACGAAGGGGGCGGCGCTCCACTCCGGCGCCGCGGCGCTGGGGCTGGCGGTGCACACCCTGACCGGCGGCGTGGCCCTGGCCAGCGTCGTCGAGGCCGAGATCGTGCCGAGGCTGCTCGCGGCGCAGCAGGTCCGGTTCGGCGCCGCTCCGTCCGCGGTCGCGGCCGGCGCGGAGGGCGTGCCGCTGGCGGATGGCGAAGCGCAGGCGGCACCGCCACCGGCCCTGGACAGCGCCGGCGACGCCTTCATCGCGGCGTTCGCCGCCGAACTGATACGCGGCGACCACGCGGCGATCAGGCTGCGCATCGAGGAGCTGAGCCAGGGCGGGCTGCCCGCGGAGTCGATCTGCCTGCAGGTGCTGGCACCCGCGGCGCGGCACCTGGGCGAGCTGTGGACCGACGACCGCTGCTCGTTCCTCGACGTCACCACCGGCACGGTGCTGCTGCACGGCATCATGAACGGGCTGCGGCCCGCCTTCTGCTACGGCGCGGTCGATGGCGTGAGGCCGCGCTGCGCCATGCTGGTCACCGCACCGGGCGAGCAGCATCGTTTCGGCCTGGCGATGCTGGCCGAGTTCTTCCGCAACGATCAGTGGCAGGTCAGCCTGCCGATCGGCAAGACGATCGCGCAGATCGCGGCCCTGGCGGCGGCGCGGCCGCTCGACATGGTCGGGTTCTCGGCGGGCAGCGACCGCCAGCTGGGCGCGCTCGCCGCCTGCATCGCGGCACTGCGCGCCAGCTCCTGCAACCCGGACATCCTGGTCATGGTCGGCGGCCCGATCTTCGCGGCGAGGCCGGAGCTGGTGCGGCTGGTCGGCGCCGACGCCACCGCGGCCAACGCGGAGGAGGCGGTGCATCGCGCGGCATCGCTGCTGCAGGCGCGTCGCGTCGCGGTGGCCAAGCGGGTGGCACGGGTCCGCGCGGGCGCACCCGGACGACTGAACGCCTCGGCCGCTGCCTGCGGCCGAGAATCGTCGCACGCGCAATAGTGTGATGAGCGCCTCGAATGTGCTCCAGCACGCCGCCGAACTGTTCGACGCCCTCGACGCGCCCGCCGCGGCGCAGGTCATCGCCGCCGCCGCCGACATGGCGCTGATCGTGGATCATCACGGCGTGGTCAAGGACCTCGCCTTCCGCAATCCGCGGCTGCAGAAGGACCTGCAGAACGTCGGCAGCTGGCTCGGGCGGTCGTGGATCGACATCGTCACGATCGAGAGCCGCCCGAAGGTCGAGGCGCTGCTCGGCAACGCGCTGGGCAACGGCGATCCGCATCTGCGTCACCTCAATCATCCGGCGGTCGACGGCAGCGACGTGGCGATCCAGTACTCCGCCGTCGGCATCGCCGGGCGCGACGCGATCGCCGCCTTCGGCAACGATCTGCGCCCGCTGTCGCTGCTGCAGCAGCGGCTGGTCGAGGCGCAGCAATCGCTCGAGCGCGACTATTCCAGCATGCGACAGGCGCAGCAGCGCTACCGGCTGCTGTTCGACATCTCGCTCGATCCGCTGCTGGTGCTGGACGCGACGACGCTGAAGATCGTCGAGATCAACGCCGCGGCGCGCGAGCTCACCGGCAGCGTGCTGCCGCGCGGCTGGACCCTGGCCGACCTGTTCGACCCGCAGGACCGGCCGTCGGTGGAGCGCTTCCTGCGCACGATGCGCAGCTCCGGCCGCGCCGACGCGCTGCGCTCGCGCCTGGCCAGCCCGGCACCGGACGGAGCAAGGGAGATGACGATCTCGGCGTCGCTGCTGCACGAGGACGAGGGCACGCTGCTGCTGGCGCGGCTGTCGCTGTCGGCACCGCGCGCCGAGCTGACCAGCTCGACGCTGAACGGCAGGCTGCTCAACGCGCTCGAGCAGGCGCCCGACGGCTACGTGTTCACCGACGATGCCGGCGCCGTGCTCGCCGCCAACGCCGCCTTCCTCGACATGGCGCAGCTCGCCTCGCTCGACCAGGCGCGCGACCGCAAGCTCGCCGACTGGCTCGGCCGCGCCGGCATGGAAGTCGACATGGACGTGCTGATCGCCAACCTGCGCAGCCGCGGCTCGGTGCGGCTGTACGCCACCGAGCTGCGCGGCCAGTAC
>CAXTNB010000262.1:0-1560 GCA_964245385.1 uncultured Acetobacteraceae bacterium
GTGCTGACCGCGCACTCGCCCAGCACCGCGCAGGCGCCGAGCACGTCGCCGGTATGGCCGCCGACCTGACGCCGCGCCAGCCAGGCGACGGCGAGCGTGACCGCCGCGGCGCAGGCGGGCGCTGCCAGGATCATCCAGCCACGCAGCAGCAGCGCCGCCAGCGCCGCGGCGAGGCCGAGGCCGACCAGCGCCGGCGCACGCGGCAGCGGATGCAGCGACGCGGCCAGTCCGTCGCGACGCGCCGGGGGCAGCAGCAGCAGCAGCAGCACGATGGCGGCGCGGGACAGGGCGCCGGAGGCGAGCAGGGCCGCGCCGACCCGCGCCGGCGCCGCCAGCGCGTCCACCGCCAGGATGCGCAGCAGGCTCGTCAGCAGCAGCGCCAGCGTGCCGTAGCTGCCGATCCGGCTGTCGCGCATGATCTCGAGCTTGCGCGACGCGTCGCGGCCGCCGCCGAAGCCGTCCGCCATGTCGGCCAGGCCGTCCTCGTGCAGCGCACCGGTGAGCAGCAGCATGACGGCGAGGCTGCAGCAGGCGGACATCGCGCCGGGCAGGCCGAGCCGCGTCGCCAGGGCGTAGACGAGGCCGCCGCACAGCCCGACCAGCGCGCCCGCGAGCGGGAACGCCCAGACGGCGCGCGCCATGTCGATCCGCGCCTCGCGCGGCATCAGCCGCGCCACCGGCAGGCGGGTGAAGAAGCCGATCGTCGCCGCGAGGTCGGTGCGCAGCGCGCGGATCGCGGACGCGGTCACGTCCGGTCGGTGACCCCGGCCTCGGCGAAGCTCGCCATGCCGGCGTGGCAGGCGAGCGCCGCACGAAGCAGCGGCACCGCGAGTGCGGCACCCGACGCCTCGCCCAGGCGCAGCCCGAGCTCGAGCAGCGGCGCCAGCCCGAGGGCGCTCGACAGCGCGCGGTGGCCGGCCTCGGCGGACAGGTGGCTCAGCACGGCGTGGTCCAGCCCGCCGGGCCGCAGGCGGGCCAGCGGCGCCACCGCGGCGGTGCAGACGAAGCCGTCGAGCAGCACCGGGATGCCCGCGTGCCGCGCCGCCAGCGCCGCGCCGAGCAGCGCCGCCAGCTCGAACCCGCCGAGGCGGCGCGCCACCTCGAGCGGATCGGCGAGTGCGGCGCGATGCAGCCGCAGCGCCGCCTCGACCGCGTCCCGCTTGCGACGCAGCCCGGCATCGTCGATGCCGGTGCCGCGCCCGACCCAGCCCGACGCCTCGCCGCCGAACAGCGCCGCCGCCATCGCCGCCGCGGCGGTGGTGTTGCCGATCCCCATCTCGCCCAGGCAGAGCAGGTCGGTGCCCGGGCCGACCGCCTCGAAGCCGCTGCGGACCGCGTCGAGGAAGCCGGCCTCCTCCATCGCCGGCGCCCGCGTGAGGTCCGCGGTGGGCCGCTCCAGCCGCAGCGCGATCACGCGCAACGTGGCGCCGGCGTTGGCGGCGAGCCGGTTGATCGCGGCACCCCCGGCGGCGAAGTTGCCGACCATCTGCGCCGTCACCTCGGCGGGATACGGCGAGACGCCGCGCGCGGTGACGCCGTGGTTGCCGGCGAACACCAGGA
>CAXTNB010000262.1:1570-4277 GCA_964245385.1 uncultured Acetobacteraceae bacterium
CGACCCGCTGCAGCCGCGGCGTCGCGCGGCGCTGCCAGGCGGCGAGCCAGGCCGAGAGCTGCTCCAGCCGTCCGAGGCTGCCGGGCGGCTTGGTCAGCGTGGCCTCCCGCGCCCGCACCGCGGCCGCGGCCTGCGCATCCGGGTCGGGGAGTTGCGTGCAGAGGCGGCGCAGCGCCTCGAGGCTGGAGAGGTCGGTCATCGGTCCCCGGCGGAGCTGGCGATCGCGTGGAAGAACGAGCCGCTGGTCCGGCCGCGCCTGCCGCCCGCGGCACCCAGCTCGGCCCCCGCGGCGTCGCGCAGGGTGGCGAGCGGCGCGTCGCTGCCCGCGTCGCTCAGGCTGGCATAGTGGAACTCGTGGCCGCGCAGCACCGTGCCGGCCGGGCCGAAGCCGGTCGTGGCGGTCAGGCATGCCTCGCGGTAGCCGAGCACCAGCCGCCGGCGGGCGAAGCTGGTGGCGTGGCCGAGCAGGCCGGCCATCGCGTGCACCACGCCCGCCGCATCCTCGATCGCCCGGCCCAGCACCATGTAGCCGCCGCACTCGCCGTGCACCGGCCGGGTCTCGGCGAAACGGCGCAGCCCGGCCAGGAAGTGCGGCGACGCGGCGAGCCGCCCGGCGTGCAGCTCCGGGTAGCCGCCGGGCAGCCAGCAGCAGTCGCAATCCTCCGACGGCGACTGGTCGGCGAGCGGGGAGAACGGCACGATCTCGGCACCCGCCTCGCGCCACCCCTGCACCACGTGCGGGTAGAGAACGCTGAAGGCGTCGTCGCGGGCGAGCGCGATGCGCTGGCCGAACGGCGGCAGCGCCGGCGCCGCCGGGGTCGCGGGGCCGGGCAGCGGTGCGGCGAGTGCCGCGATGGCGTCGAGGTCGAGGCAGGCCTCGGCGCGCGCGGCGAGTGCCGCCAGGACGCCGTCCCGCGCGGCGGGCGCGCGCGCCTGCACCAGGCCGAGATGACGCTCCGGCAGCGACAGCGCCGCGTCGCGCATCAGGCAGCCGAGCACCGGCAGGCCGGCCTGCTCGATCGCCTGTCGGGCGGCGTCGCGATGCCGCACCGAGCCGGCGCGGTTGAGCACCACCCCCGCCACCCGCACCGCCGGATCGTGCAGCGCGAAGCCGCGCGCCACCGCCGCCGCCGACTGCGACTGGCCGGAGACGTCGAGCACCAGCAGCACCGGCAGGCCGAAGCGCGCCGCCAGATCCGCCGCCCGTCCCTGACGGCCCTGCGCCGACGCCACTCCGTCGAACAGGCCCATCGACGCCTCGACCAGCAGCAGTTCCTGGTCCCGGGCCGCGTGGAGCGTCCCGCCCGCCAGGGCGGCGAGCAGCGCCGGCGGCATCGCCCAGCTATCCAGGTTGACGCAGGGCGCTCCGAGGCAGGCGGCGTGGAAGCCGGGATCGATGTAGTCCGGGCCGGACTTGGCGGCGCGCAGCCGCAGGCCGCGCCGGCGCAGCGCGGAGAGGATCGCCAGCGTCACCAGCGTCTTGCCGCTGCCGGAACGGGGTGCCGCGACCAGCAGGCCGCGCGTCACCCGCCGTGACTCCCCGTGCCGCGGATCCTACACTGCGCCTCGTGAGACCGGATGGAACGCTGCGTCGTGGCTGGACCACCGGGGCCTGCGCCACCGCGGCGGCCAAGGCGGCCTACGCGGCGCTGCTGCACGGCCGCTTCCCCGATCCGGTCTCGATCACCCTGCCGCGCGGCGGCGAGGCGGCGTTCGCGCTCGCCGAGGCGAGGATGCTGCACGGCGCCGCGGTCGCCGGCGTGGTCAAGGATGCCGGCGACGATCCCGACGTCACCCACGGCGCGCTGATACGCGCCGAGCTGCGCCTGCTGGAACCGGATGCCGGGGTGCAGTTCCGCGCCGGGCCCGGCGTCGGCACCGTCACCCGGCCCGGCCTGGCGCTGCCGCCGGGGGAGCCCGCGATCAACCCGGTGCCGCGCGAGATGATCCGCGCGGCACTCGCCGAGCTGCACCCGCGGCCGGCGGCGCTGGTCACGCTCTCGGTCCCCGGCGGCGAGGCGCTGGCGGCGCAGACCCTGAACGGGCGGCTGGGCATCGTCGGCGGCCTGTCGATCCTCGGCACCACCGGCGTCGTGGTGCCGTTCTCCTGCGCCGCCTGGATCGACAGCATACGGCGCGGCATCGACGTCGCGCGCGCCAGCGGCCACGAGCACGTCGCGGGCGCCACCGGCCGCACCTCGGAGGACGCGGTGCGCAAGCTGCACGCCCTCGACGAGGTGGCGCTGATCGAGATGGGCGACTTCGTCGGCGGTATGCTGAAGTACCTGCGCAGCCACCCGGTGCGCCGCGTCACCGTGGCCGGCGGCATCGGCAAGATCACCAAGCTCGCGCAGGGACGGCTCGACCTGCACTCGCGGCGCGGCGCGGTGGATCGCGCGGCCCTCGCCGCACTCGCCGCGGCGGCGGGACTGCCCGCGGCGCAGGCATCGCGGATCGAGGCCGCGAACACCACCGCCGACGCGTTCGCGCTCGCCGCGGCGGCCGGCGTGGCACTCGGCGACCGCGTCGCCTCGCGCGCCTGGGACGTCGCCGCGGAACCGCTGCGCGGCAGCTCCGTCGCGCTCGAGATCGTGGTCTTCGATTCTCAAGGGACACTCCGCGGCCGCGCGCCGATGGCGCCCGCGGGCGGCATCACGTCGCGGAACCGCCTCGGGTAGCCGGGGCTGTAGAGCGCGCTCTCCAGCCC
>CAXTNB010000263.1:0-1854 GCA_964245385.1 uncultured Acetobacteraceae bacterium
CTTCAGCAGGCTCTCCTCCGGCTGCACCGCGACCTTGGCGCCGACCATGCCGATCTTGAGCGACGGCTTCGCGTCCTTCAGCGCCTGCGCCACCTTCACGTCGGAGGCGAACGAGGGCGTCGAGGTGTGCATCACCACCAGGTCGCGGTCGCGCGCGTCGGCAAGCACCGGCTCCAGCCCCAGCCGCGCGGGAGGGGCGTCGATCAGCCGGCTGTCCGGCACCAGCGCCGCCGGCTGGGCGAGCCAGGTCGGATACCAGAACGACTTGATCTCGCGCTTGGCCTGGTAGCGCGAGCCGGCGCCGCCGTCGAAGCCGTCGAAGGAGGGAGGCTGCAGGAACAGGGTCTTCATCATGACGGGTCGGTCACCTTGATCGGGAGTCTGGTGCTGCGTGCCAGCAGTGCGTGAGACATGGTGTGCGGCGCGATCGACTTGACCGGCTCCTGGTGCGCAGACCAGCCCGACACGCGCATCGTCTGTCCGCGCCAGGCGACGCGCCGGCCGGTGAAGCTCGCGGCCATGATCAGCGCCGACAGCCAGTCCCGCGCCGGCAGCAGCAGCCACGGCGTGGTGCTGCCGCGGCCGCCCATGGCCGCGATCAGCCGGTCGATCCGCGCGGCGACGGTGCCGCGCAGCGCCCACATCACCGCGAACAGCATCCAGGCCCAGCCCGCCTGCGGCGCCGCGACCACGGCGAGACTGGACCAGAACAGCGGGAACTGCACCGCCGACAGCGCGTAGCCGAGCGGCTCGACCGCGCGCACCGTGCGGCCCCAGCGCAGCTCGTGGGCGAACAGGTCGGCGGCCCCGGTCTCGGCGATGGTGGTCGCGGTCAGGCAGGGTGCGATCGCGATGCTGCGGCCCTGCCCGCGCACCAGCTTGCCCAGCACGGAGTCGTCGGCGACGTGTCCCGACAGCATCGCCAGGCCGCCGACCGCCTCCAGCGTGTCGCGGTGCAGCGCCATGGTGGAGCCGAGGCAGTCCTGGCGCCCGAGCACGCGCGACAGCAGCACGCCGGGCAGGAAGTTGTGGTTGATCTGCCCGGCGCCGAGTCGGCGCGACAGGGTGGGCGAGGCCGGGACGCCGTGATACAGCGTCGTGACCAGCCCGACCGCCTGGTCGGCGAAGCTGCGCGCCACCTGCAGCAGGTAGTCGGGCCGGACGTGGATGTCGGAGTCCGAGATCACCAGCAGGTCGTGCGCCGCGTGCGGCAGCATGTTGATCAGGTTGCCGATCTTGCGGTTCTGGCCGTGCCCGGTGGAATCGATCACCAGGCACAGGTCGCGGTCGGGAAAGCGACGGCGCAGCCGCTGCACCACCGCGATCGCCGGATCCGACGCGCTCTGCACCCCGAACACGACCTGGAAGCGCGGGTAGCCCTGGGTGATGATGCCCTCGAGCGCCGTCTCGAGCATCGGCTCGTCGCCGTGCAGCGGCTTGAGCACCGTGATCGGCGGCAGCTCCAGGTCCGGGCTGGCGGCGGCCTGCTGCACGCCGACCCGGCGGCGGAAGCGCTCGACCACGATCGCGCCGGCCATCGCCTGGATGCAGCCCAGCACGGCGACGCCTTCCAGGGCTGCGGCCAGCAGCGCGGGCGAGAACGACAGGGCGGTCATGAGGCGGTCATCCGGCGAGTTCGCACCCTGCGGCTGGCGGTTGCGTGCGCGATGGTCAGGTCTCGGAGAAGCTCTGTATCTTCTTCCGCAGGCTCTGGATCAGCGGGGTGGCGTCGCCGCTGGACAGGGTGGAGTCGAAGTCCGACCGCTGCACCGCGACCTGGCTGATGTGCCCGTCGAGCAGCACGTCGATCGCCTGCCAGCCCTGCGGGAACTGCCGCATCACGTAGTCGACCTT
>CAXTNB010000263.1:1864-4263 GCA_964245385.1 uncultured Acetobacteraceae bacterium
ATGCTGGGAGGCATCGGCAGACCTGGTGCAGCTCGGACTCCAGCGACCGCAGCCGGCTCTCGAGCGCGGCCCGCACGGCCGCCACATCGAAGACCTCGTCCAGGTCCTCCTCGTAGGCGCGCTCCAGCTCCTCGCGCAGGCGCGTGGGGAAGGCGTCCACAACCGGCATCAGGAAGAAGCAGTTGAACTTGAGCTCCACAGTCTGCACGATCTGGTCGCGGCCGTACGGGGAGGGACGCGGATCGGGCAGCACCTTCAGCGTGTCGCTGCTGTTGCTGCCGAAGTTCGAGACGTAGCGGGCGATGGTGAACTGCCGGAACACCTGTCCGAGCTGCTGCTTCTGCGCGTCCGGCAGGGTGCGGTAGCGCAGCCCGATCGAGGTCTGCAGCACCGTCGACAGGTTGAAGGCGGCGTCCACCGCCGGTGCCAGACGCTGCGCGCGCTGCTCGAACGGCGCGCCCCCGCCCTTCTGGATCGAGGTCAGCGCGGCGTACAGCGCCGAGACCGGCGCCACCGCGGCACCCGTGGCCTGGGCCGCGGCCGGGCGGCTCGCCGCGGGCACGAGCAGGGACGGCGCGCCCAGCAGGGCGAGGAGGAGCAGGAATGGTCTCATGGGCGTCATGATGTCGGGCCGGAGCGTCCGACCGACAAGCCCTCCAGCTCGTCGGCGACCCCGAGCGGCACCCCGAGTGCCGCGAGCGCGGCGGCGACCACGTGCCGGCTCGACAGCCCCGCCTCGGCGATCTGCGCCGCGGGCGTGTTGTGGTCGATCAGCTTGTCCGGCAGCGTCATCGGCCGCACCCGCACGTGGTCGAGCAGCCCGGCATGCGCCAGGTGATGCATCACCGCGCTGCCGAAGCCTCCGGCCGCACCCTCCTCGACGGTGATCAGCACCGCGTGGACCCCCGCCAGCCGCTCGAGCACCTCCGTGACCAGCGGCTTGGCGAAGCGCGCGTCGACCACCGTGGGGGGCAGGCCGCGGGCGGCCAGCGCGTCGGCGGCGCGCAGCACGTCGCCGAGACGGGTGCCCAGCGAGAGCAGCGCGATGCCGCCCTTCTGCCGTCCGCTCTGCCGTCCGGCCTCGCGCAGCACCCGGCCGCGCCCGATCCGGATGACCTCGCCCTGCGCGGGCAGCGCCAGGCCGAGCCCGTTGCCGCGCGGGTAGCGCAAGGCGATCGGGCCGCCGTCGTAGGCGGCGGCGGTCGCGGTCATGTGCAGCAGCTCGAGCTCGTCCGAGGGCGCCATGATGGTCATGTTGGGCAGGCAGCCGAGATAGTTCAGGTCGAACGAGCCGGCGTGGGTGGCGCCGTCGGCACCCACCAGTCCGGCGCGGTCGATGGCGAAGCGCACGGGGAGGTTCTGCAGCACCACGTCGTGCACCACCTGGTCGTAGGCGCGCTGCAGGAAGGTGGAGTAGATCGCGCAGAACGGCCGCAGCCCCTCGGTGGCGAGGCCGGCGGCGAAGGTCACCGCGTGCTGCTCGGCGATGCCGACGTCGAAGAAGCGCTCGGGGAAGCGTCGGGCGAACTTCTCCAGCCCGGTGCCCGACGGCATCGCCGCGGTGATCGCGACCAGGCGCGGATCGGCCTCCGCCGCCGCCAGCAGGCCCTGGCTGAACACCGAGGTGTAGGTGGGCGGCCCGGGCGGGGTGATCGCCTGCTCGCCGGTCACCACGTTGAACTTGCTGACGGCGTGGTACTTGTCGCCCGACGCCTCGGCCGGCGCGTAGCCGCGGCCCTTCTGGGTGATCACGTGCAGCAGCACCGGGCCGCGCTCGTCGGCCTCGCGCACGTTGCGCAGGATCGGCAGCAGGTGGTCCATGTTGTGGCCGTCGATCGGGCCGATATAGTAGAAGCCCAGCTCCTCGAACAGCGTGCCGCCGGTCAGGATGCCGCGCGCGTACTCCTCGGCCCGCTTCGCGGTGCGCTCGATCGGCTGCGGCAGCCGCCTGGCCATGCGCCCCGCGAGCTCGCGCAGGTTGAGGAACGAGCGCGACGACATCAGCCGCGACAGGTAGGCGCTCATCGCGCCGACCGGCGGCGCGATCGACATCTCGTTGTCGTTGAGCACCACGACCAGCCGGGCGCGCGACGAGCCGGCATTGTTCATCGCCTCGTAGGCCATGCCCGCCGAGATCGCGCCGTCGCCGATCACCGCGATGACGTGCCGGTCCTTGTAGGAGGGGTCGTCGGCGGACAGCAGGTCGTGCGCGGTCGCCATGCCGAGGCCGGCCGAGATCGAGGTCGAGGAGTGCGCGGCACCGAACGGGTCGTACACGCTCTCCGAGCGACGGGTGAAGCCGGAGAGGCCGCCCGGCTGGCGCAGCGTGCGGATGCGGTCGCGTCGCTCGGTCAGGATCTTGTGCGGGTAGGTCTGGTGGCCGACGTCCCAGATCAGCC
>CAXTNB010000264.1:0-4256 GCA_964245385.1 uncultured Acetobacteraceae bacterium
GGTTCAGGGCCTGCGCTCAGCGCCCGTGCTCAGGGATTGATGCCGAGCTTGCTGCAGCCGGCGGCGTAGCGGTCGGTGCAGAGCACGGCAGCGGTCTCGATCGGCTTCCCGTTGACCTCCTTGTCGACGATCTCGGCCTTGAGGTTGCCGGTCGTGACCAGCGTCGGCAGGAACAGGTGGGTCGGCGTGCCGAACAAGGTCGTGCCGGCCTTGGGCGTCTGGCCGCCGAGCAGCTCGACCGCGACGTCCGCCGCCGCCGCCGCGACGATCTCGCTGGGCTTCGAGATGGTGTTGTACTGGTCGCCGGCGATGATGAGCTGCAGCCCGGCGATCGTCGCATCGTTGCCGGTGACCGGCGGGACCGGATCGACGCCGGCAGCCTTGAAGGCCGCGATCGCTCCGCCGCCGGTGCCGTCATTGGCCGCGACGACGCCGACGATCTTCTTGTTGAAGCGCGAGATCTGACCGCTGACCCACTGCTGCGCCTTGGCCGGCGTCCAGTCCGGCGTGTCGTACTCGGCCAGCGTGCGGTAGCCGCTGCCGGCGAGACCCTCGTGGACGCCCTTCTTGATGAGGCCGGCCGCGGCATCGGTCGGCGAGCCGTTGACCTCGAGCAGCCCGACGCCGCTCATCGGCACGTGCGTCGCCTTCAGGTGCCGCACCAGCGACTGCGCGATCACCTTGCCGATCTGCTCGTTGTTGAAGGAGACGTAGTAGTCTGCCGTCGCGGACGGGATCGGCCGGTCATAGGCGATCACCTTGACGCCCTGCGACTGAGCCTGCTTGACCAGCGAGGCGGCCGCGGTCGAGTCGACCGGATCGATCACGATCGCCTTGGCGCCCTGCGAGATGACCGAGTTGAACTGCTGCTGCTGCCGCGCCGCGTCGGCGTCCGCGTTCTGATACAGGACGGTGCAGGTCGGGCACTGCTTCTTCATTTCGGCGACGAAGCCGGGCCGGTCATGCTCCTCGTAGCGCGTCGAGCCCTCGTCGGGCATCAGGAAGCCTACCTTGACGTTGGAGACCGTCGCGGCGAATGCAGCCGTCCCGCCGAGAAGATTCAGGACGAGTGCGGCCGCGCCGACCGGTCTCCATGCGACTGATGTCATTCAAGCTTCCTCCATTATAAGATAGTTGGTCGTAACGGTAGCGCCCTCGGCGAGGCTTGGCTAGGCCGAGGGAATCGATCGCCGCGGCACCGCGACGGTGATCGTGATGCAGGTGATCGCGGCGACGAAACGATGCCTTCGACGTCGCGCATCCGGGGCAGCGCCTGGGCTGCCTGACCAGGGCGATCGAGGTCGATGCGCGTGACGTGGTGCGAGCGCACCGCTCGCCGGGACGGCGTCCTGACCCCTCGCGGCGATCTCGCGGAACGACCTTTCCGGTGAGGTGTCCGTCGTGGGACATGGCCGGATCGTGCGACGATGTCAGGAACGGCGTCACGCGCTCGCGCTGCACCACGTCTCGCGACGCGATGACCCGGTGGGTGATTGACGACAGCGGCTCCGAACCGGAGGCATCCCGCCGCAGGTGAACGCGAGACCCGGAAACCCGTGGCCGGTGATCCCGTCGACATGACCGTGCCTCCGCGAACGACGTGGAGCGCTCGCCACATCGTGCGGCAAAGGCGTCATCGGGCCTGTCGAGCGCAATCCGTATCCTCCGATGTCCGTTAGGCGCGCAGCAGCGAGCGCGACCGGATCTAATTTGTTGGACGCATTATAGGCCATCCACGGCCGTCAACTACCTGAATCGAGCCCGCAGAATGATACTTTTATGCGTTCGCTCCTGGCGCGGCCCGAGATACGGCATTCCGGTTGTCGGCTTGGGGCTGCTCGGCAGCCAGACCGGTGGGTCAGGGTCTGTCCGGCGATGGAGCCGCCTCGTCGGCGGTGAAGAAGCGGACCGCCGAGACGCCGGAGCCGGGCCCGCGTGACCAGGAACCTGCCCCTGGTAATGCCAGCCGAGCCGTGACGCCGCTCATCCGATGCGATGTCCTCGGTGAGGTGCAGCGACAGGACGTCGACTGCCACGCCGGAAATCCCAAGCGATCGCGCGTCCGATTCCGCGAGAGGTCGCGCTGGGAAGCACTGTTCCGGTCGTCGAGGCTGCTCCTGAGATGCCAGCGGCGCCAGGCGCTTCCGGCTACGTGTCGAGACGAGACGGCCGGTGACAAGATGCGTTACCCTGATCCGCTGCATGCGCTCGTGGATCGGTACGCAGAGCACCAGCTTCCGAGGCGATGGATCCGTCTTCCTGGTGCCGTAGAAGACAGGGCTGATGAACTTAACCGCGGATGCGCTGGGGCAACAGGTCTGGGAGTACGGGCCCGCCGACTCTCCGGTGATCTGGGGCTCGATGCGTTTCGCACCGGAGAGTGTGCCGGAGGCGACGTACGGGATCGGCGGTCGGATATTCGGGTTCAACCACCCGAACGAACGTCGCTGGAGCCTGCGAGACGGTGTGCTGACCCTGATGAACGACGATCGCAAGCCGACCAGCCGGTTCGAGACCTTCGCCAGCATCGAGGACCGGTTGACATTGATCGGGCCTCACCTGCTCGAGAATGGTGGAGCGCATCGGCTGCGTGCCGCGGTTCCGCTGCTGACGTGGTCAGAAGAAACGCCTCGACTGGCCATGCGTGAACATCTGACCGATGCCTCGCGACCGCTCATCGTGATCTTCAACTCCATGGGAAACCCGCTCGGCGAGAACGGCGCAGTGCGCTGGGAATATTTCCGCTTCACCGCGGATCCGGCGGTGGATTACATCCGTTTCGCCGAACCGTTGAAGCCGGCCGCGTGGTACCTGCGGACCGACGGGCTGGTACGTGAGGCCTTGCGGCGCGCCGCCAGCGGTCGACAGCGAGTCATCCTGGCAGGCAACAGTTCCGGCGGCTACGCGGCGATCCGCTTCGGGCACTGGATGGCCGACACCGAGCTTGCGGCCGAGGTTCGCACGATCTCGGTCAATCCGCAGACGGCGCACGGCCTGCCGCATCGTCTGCATCTCTGGGCGCGCGAGTGGGATCATTTCATGCCCGCCACGATCGACGATGATGTCCTGAAGCTCACCGGTCACGTCGACGTCGACCTCGCGTCGCTTCCTGTTGCCCGGGACCGACGCGTCGCGCGGCACCTGATATTCTACGACTCCGACAACCCCGTCGAGTGCTACTATACCGACCTGCTGGCGAACCGACCGGGCGTGCAGCTGCGTGGCCTGCCTCTCGGCATGTCGCACGTGCGAGGTATCGCGGAGATGGAGCGTCGTCACGTCATGAAGAGGGCGTTGCGAGAGGCAGTCGACGCGCCGCCTTCCTGGCGTACCTGCACCGTGCGACGATGATCCGACGCGACGGCACGGTTCGACCGTTCGATCATCAAGGAGGAAGCAAGGCTATGGCGCGTGCCGCAGGACCCACCAGGACCACCCGATCCTCTCCAGCGCCAGGTCGGGCGCGCCGTCCAGAGGCCGAGACCACGGCCGCTGCCGGAAAGACCGCGAAGCATCCGGCGCCCAAGCGCCCGGCCAAAGCTCCGCCAGCCTCTCCGACGCCGAAGCTGAGCAAGGACGAACTGCGCACCCAGCTCGAGAAGCTGGAACGTGCCAACGCGAGCCTCCGCGCCAAGGGCCGAGAGATGAACAAGGCGGCGAAAGCCGCGGCGATCCGGATCGACGAGCTCGAGTTGCAGCTGGCGGACCTGGAAGGCAAGGCTCGTTCGCAGGCCGCAGCCAGCAACCAGGGCCGGAAGCAGTCGCGACCGCCCGCACGCAGGCGCGGGCCACGAGAGCTCGATCCGGGCGATGCCGTGCCGCCGGGCGTCGCGGTCCTGGAGCCGGCGCCGCTCGACGAGGAGGCGGAAGTCGCCTTGGAGAACCTGGAGGAGCATCTGGGCCGCCGCTAGCTGCGCTCGGCGGTCGATAGGTCGGCGTGCCTTGGACCGAAGCCAGCGTCAGGCGATCATCGCCCTACGGCTGCCGCGCCGGAGGGAGGTGCCAGGCGCTTTCTCATCAGCCGGTGCGGCAGCGTCACCTCGATGAACGACGCCCCCTCGGCCGCGTATCCGAGCCGTTCGTAGAACCCGATCGCGTTCTCGCGCGCCGCCAGTCTGGCGCTCGTGGCACCCAGGCGCCGCAGCGCGTCTTCGCCACGGCGCGCCAAGCTCGTGCCGAGGCCGCGACGCTCGCTGTCGGGGCGGATCGCCATCTGCCGCAGCCTCCCCTCGCCATCCTGATCCGGCGGCACCAGG